>NZ_OZ060402.1:303474-606948 GCF_964059045.1 Buchnera aphidicola (Eriosoma grossulariae)
ACTGGATAACGTTGAATAAGTTTTAAAAAACCTGTCTTTAAATTGATACAATAAATACTAATAAAATTAGATTTTTCTCCTGCTACAATTAAATATTTTCCATACATATCAATATCAAACGATCTAGGTTGTAATTCTGTATTAATATTTTGTATTAGCATTAAAAAACCGTTGGATAAATTAATTTTAAAAACAAAAAGCATACTAGTATTTCTATCTGTAGCATATAAATATTTTCCAGTTGGTGATATTCGAATTTCTGATGACCATGGAACTCCATTAAAATTTTTAGGAATAAAAATGATATTTTGAATATGTTTAATAGAATTATTGATATGATCAATATGCCATGCATCAATCGTACCGTTTAATTCATTAATATGGTATAAATTTTTTTTATTTGGATGACATACAATATGTCTTGGTCCGGATTTTTTATTAGTATTTACATATTGTTGATTATTGTTGATACATATTGTCTGTTTATAAAAATTATATAAATAAATTTTATCTTTTTTTAAAGCAGAAACAAATAAAAATTTTTGACTGTAGTCGATAACGCAAGAATGACATCCATCTAAATTATAGATATTTTTAATTATTTTTTTTGGATATCCTAATTTATTTAATAAAATTACAGTTAGTAATCCAGAATGGTAAGAACTATAAATCAATAATTGTTTGTTTTTGTGAATAGCAAGATAATTAATTGCATCATTAATTTTAAAACAAAATATTTCTTTAATCATTCCTGATTCTAAAATTTGATAACAAATAATTTTATTTTCTGGACGTATACCTACATAAAGTATATTTTTTTCTTTAAATATTTTTATAGGTTGAGCTTGACCATTAATCGGAATTATTTGTATTAATTTTAATATTCCATTTTCATTTAGCTGCCATACTTCAATTTGATTACTACCTGTAGTAGAAATATAAACATATTGATACATATTGTTTCCATTAAAAATATAAATAAATATTTTTGTTTTTGATTAATAATGTGAAATTAAATTATTTTCATGTTGTATATATTATCAATGATTATATATAATCATTGATTTAAAATATTTTGTTTTTTATTAAAATAATTATTTGTTCTAATAAAAAAATTTATTTATTAATTAAACATTTTATATTAATTTTATATTAAAAAATAAAATTTTTAATTAAATATTGATTTAATTGTTTCAATTTAATCAATATTTAATTTTTAGGTTTAAGAATATATTATTCATTTAATATTCTAAATATTGATATTTAATCAATATCAAATTTTTATACGATTATAAAAATTTATTATTATGAAATTAATAATATCAAATTTAATAATATTAATTTATAAAAGTGATTTAATTTAACAATATTCATAAAAATATATGTATATATTTTTATGAATATTGTTTTTTTATATAAAAATATTTTTTTAATTTTTATTATCAAATATTCTATTTTTATATAGTAATTTAATAAAATTTAAAATCCATTTTAATATATCTTGATTATTAAATAAATTATGAATAAATTTTAATTTATTAGAACTAATGATATTCCATTGATTAGGTTCTAATTTTATTTTTTCAACTAACCAATTAAAATTAATATCATGATTATGATGAAATATTATAAATCCTTCTTTTTTTCTAGAATAAATTTTTTTAATGCCTATATTATTGGATAAAATACGAATAACAGTAATAGTAATTAAATTTTTTACAGGTTCTGTCATAATTCCAAAATGATAAATTAATTCATTTTTAATATTGTTTATATCGTTTTTAGAATGACAATTTGAAATTTTTTTATAAAAGTTAATACGAGTATTAACATCAGAAATATAAGTTTCTGGTAATAAAGCAGGAATATTAATTTCTATTTCTGTATTATGTACATTGATTTTTTGAGCATATTGCTTGCCCCACTTTTTATACATACTTATAGTATTTTGTAACATTTCTTTATAAAGAACAACACCAATTTTACTCATATGACCGCTTTGGTCATGACCAATGATTTCTCCCATTCCTCTAATTTCTAAATCTTGATTAGATAAAATAAATCCATCACCAATGTTTTGACAAGAATAAATAGAATCAAGTCTTTTTTTTGCATTATCATTAATATTTTTATAGTTTTTTATTAATAATAATACATATGCTTGTTGATGAGAACGACCAATTCTTCCTCTTAATTGATGTAATTGTGCTAATCCAAATTGCTCAGCTTTTTCAATAATCATGGTATTGGCATATGGTATATCAATTCCAGTTTCAATAATTGTTGTACACAGTAAAATATTAAATTTTTGATTATAAAAATCATGCATTATTTTTTTTAAATTTGTGCTATTCATTTTACCATGTCCAATTTTTATTTTTGCTTCTGGTATTAATTTATTTAACTGTATAGCTTTTTTTTCAATATTTTGAATAGAATTATAAATATAATAAATTTGACCTCCTCTAAGTAATTCTTTAAGAATAGTTTTTCGAATTAGATTTATATCATATTCTATAATTATTGTTTTAATTGCTAGTCTTTTTTCTGGGGGGGTTGTTATAATTGATAAATCTCTAATACCATGCATAGCCATATTTAATGTACGTGGAATAGGAGTAGCTGTTAAAGTTAATATATCAATATTAGTAAATAATGATTTTATTTTTTCTTTATGTATCACACCAAATTTATGTTCTTCATCGATAATCAGTAATCCTAAATTAAACCATTGTATATTTTTTAATAACATTTGATGAGTTCCAATTAAAATATTTAATTTTCCTTCTTTAGCTTCATTAATAGATAATGATATTTCTTTTGGTTTACATAATCTCGATAACATTTTTATTCTTACTGAACAATGAGAAAAACGATCAACAAAATTATTGTAATGTTGTTGTACTAATAGTGTAGTTGGTACTAAAATAGCTACTTGTTTTTTATTGACTGTTGCTATAAATGATGCTCTCATAGCTATTTCTGTTTTTCCAAAACCAACATCTCCACAAATTAAACGATCCATAGGTATTGGTTTTTCCATATCATTCAATACTTCATTAATTGCTTTATCTTGATCTATTGTTAGAACAAAAGGAAATTTTTTACAAAAATTGTTATATTTTTTGGATTTTAAATTAAAAGAAAAACCTAATTTAGTAGCTCTTTTGGCATAAATATCTAATAATAATGCTGTAGAATCATATATTTTTTTTTCAATTTTTTTTCTTTCCCTGATCCATTGATCATTGCCTAATTTATTTAGTAAAATATTTTCATTAGATGTATTACTATAATGATTAATTAAATTTAAAGAAGTAATAGGAACATATAATTTAGCTTTTTCTGCATATTCAATAATACAATATTCATTATTAATTCCATTATTTTCCAACATTATTAAACCTTTATATCGACCAATTCCATGTTTAAAATGAACAACTAATTGATTAAGATTTAATTGAAATTGATGATTTAATTCTTTACCTTGGTTTTTTTTATGATATTGATAAAAAGGTGAACAGATGAGTTGGTTGTTTAAAATATCTTTAACACAAAGACAAGCAATATTATTTTTTTGATCAATAAATCCATATTTTTTTTCTTTAAAAATAAAAAAATATTTTTCTGATTTATTTATATCTAAAAATTGTTTGATATTAAATTCATATATTTGTTTTGGTAAAATTTTAAAGTAAGATATTATATTTAATAAATGATAATAATTTTTTTTACTTTCAACAAAAAATATAATTTTCCCCCGGAATACATTTAAAAATAATTCAAAATTTTTTATATTTTTTTCTTGTGATGAACATATCATATTGAATAATAATTATAGTTAGAATGAATTTAATTGTTTTAAAAATTATATATCAATTTAATAATTAATATTAATATTTTAAACAAATATTTATTATAAAAAAATTATTTATTTTTAATTTTTTATAAAATTTTCAATCAAATATAATGCAATTATATATTAATAATAACAATTCATTGTATATATTTAAATGAAATTAAAAATTTTAAGTAGATTTTTAATTTCAAAAATCTTATTAATTTTTTAAAATTTATTAAAATAATTTTATTTTTATTTTGATATTATTAAATATTTATTAAACATTCAAAATATATTATCTTTTAAACATAAACTAAATAAATTAACAATCTAAAAATATTATTTTTAATAATATTTTTAGATTGTTAAAAATAAAAAATCATTCAAAATATAAATATATATAAATTTATTATTGATATGGATTAAATTTTAAAATTTTCATTATTTTCTATAAAAATATCAAAAAAATTAACATTAATACATGTTAATGAAGTGATCAAAAAATTATTTAAATATAAGAATATTTTATTTTAATTAATTTTTATTATTTTTAAAATAATACACAATAATTATCGTAATACATTGATTTTTGATAAAAACATTTTATTTAAATTGTAAATTAATATAATAGTTATTATTTTATTAATATTTTATTAATTTAATTTATTAATTAATATCAATAATTTTGAAACAATTACACATATTTTATCAATTGATTTAAAATTTTTTAAGCTTTTTTAAAAAAAATATAAATTATATTTTTTAAAAAAATATTGTATAATTTAATAATAAAGTCATTTTTATAAAATAATTTTTAATCATTTTAAAATTTTTATAGTATATATATACTATATATCTATAATTTTTAAAAATATAATCAATTTTTTAATTTAATATGATGGTGATATTTATGACTATTAAAGTAGGAATTAATGGTTTTGGTCGCATTGGTCGTATTGTTTTTAGATTAGCACAATATCGTTCCGATATTCAAATTTTAGCAATTAATGATTTAATTGATCCAGACTATATATTATATATGTTAAAATATGATTCTACACATGGAACATTTAATGAAAAAATTACCATAGATAAAAACAATTTAGTTATCAATGGTAAAAAAATTAGAATATCTTCTGAAAAAGACCCATCACGGTTACATTGGAAAGATTTAGATATTGATGTTGTTATAGAATCAACGGGTCTATTTTTAACTTCTGAATCTGCTTATAAACATATTTTAGCAGGAGCTAAAAAAGTGGTTATGACTGGTCCTTCACAAGATAATACTCCGATGTTTGTTAAAGGAGTTAATTTTGATTCATATAAAGGACAAAAAATTGTTTCTAATGCATCGTGTACTACTAATTGTTTAGCACCATTAGCTAAAATCATACATAATAATTTTCAAATTATAGAAGGTTTGATGACTACCGTACATGCTACTACAGCTACACAAAAAACAGTAGATGGTCCTTCAGCTAAAGATTGGAGAGGTGGTAGAGGTATTTTACAAAATATTATTCCATCTTCTACAGGTGCAGCAAAAGCAGTAGGTAAAGTTATACCAGAATTGGAAGGTAAATTAACAGGAATTGCTTTCCGTATTCCAGTTTCTAACGTATCTGTTGTAGATTTAACAGTTAGAATTAAAAAATCGGTTATATATGCAGATTTATGTAATATCATTAAACAAGCATCATTAACAGAAATGAAAGGTGTGTTAGGATATGTTGATGAAGAAGTTGTTTCAAGTGATTTTAATTCATGTGAATTCACATCTATATTTGATTCTAAAGCAAGCATAGTTTTAAATAAAAACTTTTTAAAATTAATATCATGGTATGATAATGAAACTGCTTATTCTAGTAAAGTGCTCGATTTAGTTTCCTTAATTCATTCAATTAAAAAATAATACAATAAATTGAATTGCAATTAATATAATATAAAAAATAATTCACAATATTATAATAATATTGTGAATTATTTTTTATATTATATTAATTGCAATTCAATTTATTGTATTATTTTTTAATTTATTTAGATTTATTTATATTATAACATTATTTTTTTCTATTAAATATATTTCATTAGTAATTTGGTTAACCCATTTTTTAATTCTAACTAAACTTTTTTCTGGTTGTCTATCTTGATCTAATGTTAATCCATAAAAAAAATCATTGTTTACCATAGCTTGAGAATTAATAAAAGAATATCCTTTAGTAGACCATTGCCCTATAAATTTTATTTTTGGAGAATATATTTTTTTATACAATAAACCTATTGCATCACAAAAATATTCTGAATAATCTTCTTGATCTCCACATCCAAAAAAACCTATAATTTTTTGATTAAAATTTATTTTTTTTAAAATTGGCAAAAAATCTTCCCAGTCAGATTGCATTTCACCATAATACCAAGTGGGAACACCAAACAATAATATTGAAAACGATTCCAAATCTTTTTTAATACAGGAAGATATATCATGAATAACAACTGGATATGGTTTTAAAACATCATATAATAAATTAGCCATGGATTCTGTATTTCCTGTATCACTTCCAAAAAAAATTCCAATTTTGTTCATGTTTTAAATTACCATTAGTAATAATTTTAAAAATGTTGTATTGAATAATATTTAATAATATTATATATATGAAATTATTATTAACTACAATAAATTATTTTTTTTTATTATTATTGAAAAAATCTTTATAAAAAGAATAATATATAGTTATATTTAAAGATAATTATATTATAAATATAAAAGTAATATTTTTATATTTATATTAATTTAATTTTTATTTTAAAAATTAACAAAATAAACTATTCAATATTTAAAATATTTTCATTATTAAATATAAAATTGTTTGATTAATTAATAAATATTCACAATATAAAAAATTATTTTTTTAATGAACTATATTAATTCAAATAATATTAATATTTTATATATATATTTTATATAAAATATTAATATAATAACTATATGATTTTTAAACTTTGTGTTTTTAATTAAAATATGAACAATCATCATTTAATTTGGTTTAGAAATGATTTAAGAATTACAGATAACTCAGCTTTATATTTTGCATGTAAAAATCAATTTAATAAAGTTTCTGCTTTATTTATAGCTACTCCTAAACAATGGTTAAAACATTATGATTCTCCTAAAAAAATTGTTTTTATGTATGAACATCTAATATTATTACAAAATAAATTATATGATTTAGGAATTATGTTATATTTTTATCAAACAAAATATTTTGTTGATTCTATAAAATATGTATTAAAATTTTCCTTAAAATATAAAATAAATCATATATTTTATAATTATCAATATGAAATTAATGAAAAAAAAAGAGATAAAATATTAGAAAAAATATTATTTAAACATAATATTGCTGTTAGTGGTTTTCATGATAGTTGTTTAATTTCACCTCAATATATTCAAACTCAAACAGGTTTAACTTATAAACGTTTCTCTCCTTTTTATAAAAAAATAATTAAACAATTAAAATTTACAATACCAAAATGTTATCCAGTTCCAAAAAAAAGATATTTTCAAAATATTTTTTTTAAAAAACATATTGCTTATTTTGATTTTCCTTATGAAAATATTAATAAAAATATTTTTCCTATAGGTGAAGAATTAGCATTAAATAATTTAAAAAAATTTTTTCAAAATAATTTTAAAAAATATGTTGATAAAAAAAATTTTTTGTTCAAAAACTATACTAGTCTAGTATCAGCATATTTAAATATTGGAGTATTATCATCCCGACAATGTCTGAATATTTTAGTAAATTATTATCCAAATATCATATATTTTAATCAAAAAAGTGATTGGTTTCATCAATTAATATGGAAAGAATTTTATCAACATTTATTAGAAGGATATCCACTATTAAGTAAAAATCATTCTTTTTATAATTGGGAATCAAAAATCCCTTGGAGTAATAATAAAAAAAATCTAACAGCATGGAAAAATGGTCAGACGGGTTATCCAATTATAGATTCTGGTATGCGACAGTTAAATAAAATTGGATGGATTAATAATCGGATGAGAATGATTACTGCTAGTTTTTTAGTTAAAAATCTTCTAATTGATTGGAGACAAGGTGAAAAATATTTTATGTCTCGTTTAATTGATGGTAATTTTTCAGCCAATAATGGAGGATGGCAATGGATTGCATCTGTTGGTGTAGATAGTTTGTCTTATCTTCGTATATTTAATCCTGTTCTTCAGTCAAAAAAATTTGATCCAAAAGGTTTGTATATTCGTCATTATTTACCAGAAATAAATTCTGTTCCTAAAAAATATATTCATGATCCACATGTTTGGATAAAAAAAAATAATTCTCAATTAAATTATCCAAAACCAATTATAGAATATTCAAAAACTAGGGAAAATACATTATTAATTTTTTCACAAGCATTAAAAAAATGATTTTATTTTTGATTAATTAAAGGTATTAAAATGAAAAATTTTGTATTAGAAAAAATCATCAACCAAAAATTAAATTCAATAAAATTTAAAGATTGTGTTCCAAATGGTCTTCAAATTGAAGGATCTGAAGATGTATTAAAAATTATTACAGGTGTAACAGCTTGTCAGGAATTATTAAATTATGCTGTAAAACATAATGCTCATGGAATTATTGTACATCATGGTTATTTTTGGGAAACAGAATCTAAGATAATTCATGGAATGAAAAAAAATAGATTAAAAACGATATTATTAAATAATATTAATTTATATAGTTGGCATTTACCTTTAGATTTTCATCCTGAATTAGGTAATAATATTCAAATAGCTAAAAAATTAGATATAGAAGTATTAGGTTCATTATCAAAATATATGCTGTGGGGAAAATTGAGATCTAGTATTACTGGATTAGAATTAGTTGAAAAAATAACTCAAGTTTTTGGAAGAATTCCATTTTATTGTAATGATAACACAAAAAAAAATATTAGTTCTATAGCTTGGTGTAGTGGTAAAGGACAATCATTAATATATGAAGCAGCAGCATATAACATGGATGCATTTATTACTGGTGAAATGTCTGAAGATACTATTCATTGTGCTCGAGAAAATGGATTGCATTTTTTCTCTATTGGTCATCATGCTAGTGAAAAATTTGGGATTCAAGCTTTAAATGATTGGTTAAAGAATCAATATAAATTAGATTGTACTTTTATAGATATTAATAATTTTGCATAAAAATAATTAATTAAATGTTTCTATATAAATTATACTGATATATATAATAATAATCAAAAATAAAATATAAATTTATTTTAAAAAAATTCTTTTTTGAATAACAATTTTAAAAAATGAAATTTTTAAGTATTAATTAATAATATAATTAATTATCAATCATTAAAAACAATTGAAATTATTATCAATATTAATGTTTTAATTTTTTTTTTGAATATATTTTGAGATAATAAAAAGGAAATAACTATAATGTCTTTAAAAATAACAGAAAATGAAATTTATTATTTTTGGCTGAACGGAGCTAATATAGCATATCTTGAAAATTTATATTTAGATTTTTCTTGTAATAAAGATTTAGTACACAATAGCTGGCATAAAATATTTACAGAAGATACTATTAATACTATTAATTTTTTTAAAAAAAAAAATACAAATACGTCTATCAATAAATATATTGATTTTAATTTTACATCTCAAAAAATTGTTAAATTAATTAATGCATTTCGATCCCATGGTTATAAATACGCGAATGTTAATCCGTTAATAAAACATCAAAAAAAAATATATATTAAATTGGAATTGTCTAATTATAATTTTTCTGAAATAGAATTAAAACAAAAAATTGATAATAAAAATTATATTAATTTTGATAATATTAAAAATATTAATCATTTATATAAAAAATTATTTTTAATTTATTGTAATAAAATTAGTTTTGAATATATGCATATTGACAATACTAATGAAAAAAATTGGTTAAAAAATGAAATTGAATCAACAAATATTACTACTTTATTAGATATTAATGAAAAAAAAAATATATTAAATAAATTAATTCAATCTGAGTCTTTTGAAAATTTTTTATCAATAAAATTTTCAAGTGCTAAACGATTTTCATTAGAAGGATGTGAAATTTTAATTCCAATGCTAGATGAAATCTGTCGTTTAACAAACAGTAACGATATTAAAAAAATTATGATTGGTATGGCACATAGAGGTCGTTTAAATGTTTTAGCAAATATAATTGGGAAAAAATATGAAGATTTATTTAATGAATTTCAATATGATTATTATCATTCAAATAAAAGTGGAGATGTGAAATATCATATGGGATATGATTCCATTATTGATATTGATTCAAATAAGAAAATAGAATTGTCTTTAAAATTTAACCCTTCTCATTTAGAAGTAGTTCATCCGGTAGTAATGGGTTCTGTGCGTTCTGAAATTGATACTCTGGAATATAACCAATATAATACTGTTTTACCTATTGCTATTCATGGAGATGCTTCTATTACAGGTCAAGGTATCATTCAAGAAACGTTAAATATGTCTCAAACCCAAGCATATCATGTAGGTGGCACCATTCATATTATTATTAACAATCAAATTGGTTTTACTACTTCAAAACAAGAAGAGTTAAGATCAAGCGATTATTGTAGTGATATTGGGAAAATAATAAAATCTCCTATTTTTCATGTTAATGCTGATGATCCAGAATCAGCAATATTTGCCATACGATTAGCTATTAAATTTCGTTTATTATTTCATAAAGATGTATTTATTGATTTAGTTTGTTATCGTCGACATGGCCATAATGAAGTAGATGATCCTTTAGTCACACAACCTGTGATGTATGAAACAATCAAACAACATGAAACTATTACAAAAATATTTTCAAAAAAATTAATCAAAGAAAAAACAATTGATAAAAATTATATATTGAAAATTAAAAATAAATTTCAAGACATATTACAATTATCTTATGATCAATCTTTAAACAAAGAAAAAAAATCTACTTTAATAAATCATTTTAACAAAAAATTATTCAAGCAACAAAAAATAAATAATTTTATTCAAATCGATGAATTGCAAAATTTAGCTATTAAAATTAATACTTTACCTAATAATATTAATGTACATATTAGAATAAATAAAATTTATCAAAGTAGAATCGATATGGCATTAGGAAAAAAATTATTTGATTGGGGAGCCAGTGAAACTTTAGCTTATGCAACAATATTAAAACAAGGAATATCATGTCGAATATCAGGTGAAGACAGTTGTAGAGGAACATTTTTTCATAGACATGCAGTTGTTTATAATCAAAAAAATAATGCTTATTATATTCCATTAAAAAACAATAATATTTTTAAAACAAAATTTAATATTTTTAATTCTGTATTATCTGAAGAAGCAACTTTAGCTTTTGAATACGGATTTTCAATCAATAATCAAAAAACATTAACAATTTGGGAAGCACAATTTGGTGATTTTGCTAATGTAGCACAAGTAATTATCGATCAATTCATTAGTACAGGAGAACAAAAATGGGATATAAAATCTAATATAATATTATTTTTACCTCATGGTTATGAAGGTCAGGGACCAGAACATTCTTCTGCTCGAATAGAAAGATTTCTGCAATTATGTTCTGAAAATAATATGATAATTTGTATTCCTTCTACTAGTGGACAAATGTATCATTTATTAAGACGTCAAGCATTCCAAAAAGATTTAAAACCATTAATTATTATGACCCCTAAATTTCTTTTACGTTATCAACCTTCTTGTTCATCAATTCATGATTTGACCTATGGTAAATTTCAGACTGTAATAAATGAATTAAATAATGAATATAATGAAAAAACAACAAAAAGAATAATTTTTTGCAGTGGTAAAATATACTATGAATTAAATGATCAAAGAACAGAAAAGCAACAAAAAAATGTATTAATTATAAGAATAGAACAATTGTATCCATTTCCAGAGAACAATATAAAAAAAATAATTTTAATAAACAATCATATAAAAGATTTTATTTGGTGTCAAGAAGAACCAAAAAATCAAGGCTCATGGAATTTCGTAAAAAATTATTTTAATAAAATTATTTCACAAAAATATACAATACGTTATATTGGACGTCCTAGTTCTGCTGCACCTGCAACTGGTTATATGTATATTCATCAACAACAACAAAAAAAAATAATTAATGATGCTTTAAATATTAACATTATACAAGAAGAACAGAAATGAAAAAAATAAATATATTAGTACCAGAATTACCAGATTCAATAAATGATGCTACTGTAGCATCATGGCATAAAAAAAAAGGAGATTTAATTAAAATTAATGAACTTATTGTTGATATTGAAACAGATAAAATTATGCTGGAAGTTGTTTCACCAACTAATGGTATTTTATGTGAAATATTAGAAACCGAAGGTAAAATTGTTAAAGCTAGACAAATTTTAGGTTACATAAATAAATCTCAAGTCATCCATCATGAAAAAATAAAAAAAAATAAAGTTGATTTTATTGATCATAATAATCATAGTTTAATTAATGCTTTTATTACTAAAAATACCATATTAAATGATTCTACTCCTAAAGTTAGAAGATTAACAAACAATCATAATTTTAATTCAATTAATATAAAAAACAGAATAGAAGAAAAAGAAAGAATTATACAACAAAATAGTAATAATTTTGTTACTCAAAATCATGAAGATGATTTAAATAATATTGTTTTGAAAAATAACAACGATAATACAATATTAAATATAAGAAAAACTAAAACAATACCAATGAGTCGATTACGTCAAAAAATATCTGAAAGATTGTTAGAAACCAAACAAAAAACAGCTATGTTAACAACATTTAATGAAGTTAATATGCAATCAATAATTAAATTACGTAAAAAATATGGTGTTATTTTTAAAAATAATTATCAAATTCGATTAGGTTTTATGTCTTTTTATGTAAAAGTAGTTATTGAAGCATTAAAACGTCATCCAGAAATTAATGCGACTATAAAAGATCAAAATATAATTTATTATCAATATTATGATATTAATATTGCTATTTCTACTCCAAGAGGACTAATAACACCTATATTAAAAAATGCAGATTTAATGAGTATGTATGTTATTGAAAAAAAAATTGAAGATTATGTATTTAAAAGTCAAACAGGAAAAATTAGTCTAGAAGAATTAACAGGAGGTACTTTTACTATTACCAATGGAGGAGTATTTGGATCAATGATGTCAACACCTATTATTAATCCTCCTCAAACAGCAATTTTAGGAATTCATGCAATTAAAGATCGACCAATGGCTGTAAATAATGAAGTAAAAATTTTACCGATGATGTATTTAGCATTATCTTATGACCATCGTTTAATAGATGGTAAATCAGCAGTGCAATTTTTAGTAACTATTAAACATTTATTAGAAGATTTTTCTCGAATTTTATTAGAAATATAATGCCCAATATTTTTAATAAAAAATATATTGATAATTATTAATATATTTTTTTATATTACTAATTATTAATATGAATTATTAAAATCAAAAATAAAAATATATTTAATATATAATATGATTTATTATATTTTTTTAAAATTTTTCTAATTAAAAAAATTTTAATTTTTAAAATAGATTCAATAAATTTTAAAAAAAAATATTTAATATTTATCACTATGGAAAAATATTATTTTTATATAAATAATATCATATTGTTAATAAATTAAGTATAATTAATTATTATTTATTAATAATATTATTAAAAAATAAATATTTTTATTTATAAAAAAATTAATGATTAATAAAATATTTTGTATGATGCACGGTATGAAATTTAAAATAAATAATGTAATCATATTATTCATATATTTTTAATATAATCAATAATGATCAAGAGGATTTTTATTATGACAATTAAAAAATTAGTTTTAATGAGACATGGTGAAAGTGAATGGAACCAACTAAATAAATTTACTGGATGGTATGATGCAAAATTGTCAAATAAAGGTAAACAAGAAGCTATTTTAGCTGGGAAATTATTATTAATGCATGGATTTGATTTCCAATTTGCTTATACTTCTATGTTAACTAGAGCTATTAATACTTTATGGATAATTTTAAAAGAATTAAATCAAGCTTGGTTGCCAATAGAAAAAACATGGAGATTAAATGAAAGACATTATGGAGCATTACAAGGATTAAATAAATTAGAAACAGAAGAAAAATATGGTAAATATCAAGTAAATTTATGGAGAAGAAGTTATAATATTATTCCCCCTGAAATTGATTTTGAAGATGATAGATTTCCTGGAAAAGACAAACGTTATTCAAAAAATATTTTAAATGATTTACCAACTGCTGAAAGTTTAGAATTGACTTTAAAAAGAGTACTGCCATATTGGTTAAATGTGATTCAAAAAAAATTTGAAAATAATCCAAAAATATTAATCGTAGCACATGGCAATTCAATTAGAGCACTAATAAAATATTTAAGTAATATTAATGACAATGATATTACAGCAATAAATATTCCAACTGGTATACCTATTATTTATGAATTTTCGAACTCAATGAATCCAATAAAGTATTATTTTTTAAATTCAATAAAAAAAAACAATTAATATCAAAATATTAGTACTTTGTAATATTAATCAAACTAATTCAAAATAAAAAATTATCTATTTTTTTTATTTTAGTGTAATAATATTTCTAAAATATATAAAACATAAATTTTTAATATAATTCAATATTATGTCAATATTCTAAAAAATTTTTTATGAGATTATATATAAATATATATCTTAACATAATTAATATTATAAAATATTTTTACATAATATATTTTATAAATGGTGGTTTTTATGATTAAAACAATTGGAGTATTAACAAGTGGTGGTGATGCACCTGGTATGAATGCAGCTATTAGAGGTGTTGTTCGTCGAGCAATTAGTGAAGGTTTAGAAGTGTTTGGAATATATGATGGATATTTAGGTTTATGTCAAGACAGAATGATAAAATTAAATAGATATAGCGTATCAGATATTATTAATCGTGGTGGTACATTTCTAGGTTCAGCACGATTCACAGATTTTTGTAAACATAATATACGTTTTTTAGCTATTAAAAATTTAAGAAAAAGAGGAATAGATGTATTAGTGATTATTGGAGGAGATGGTTCATACATGGGAGCAAATCTTTTGACACAGATGGGATTTCCTTGTATAGGTATACCTGGAACTATTGATAATGATGTCGCTGGTACTGATTATACAATTGGATATTTTACAGCTTTAGAAACAGTAGTAGAAGCTATTGATAGATTAAGAGATACATCTTCTTCACATCAAAGAATTTCTATTGTAGAAGTAATGGGTCGATATTGTGGAGATTTGACTTTAGCTGCTGCAATTGCAGGAGGGTGCGAATTTATTGTTATTCCTGAAATTTATTTTACGAAAAAAGAATTATTATCAGAAATATTAACTGGAATTAAAAATGGGAAAAAACATGCTATAGTCGCTATTACTGAATACATTTGTAATGTATACGAGTTGGCAAAATATATTGAAATGCATACTAAAAGAGAAACAAGAGCTACAATTCTTGGACATGTTCAAAGAGGAGGTGCTCCTGTAGTATATGATAGAATTTTAGCTTCAAGAATGGGTTCATATTCTATTGAATTACTATTAAAAGGCTATGGTGGTCATTGTGTAGGAATTCAAAATGATCAAATGGTACATCATGATATTACTGATGCTCTAAAAAATATGAAAAAACCATTTAAAGCTGATTGGTTAGAAACTGCTAAAAAATTATATTAAAAATTAGTTTGATGATTAATATTATTTATTATTTATTTTTAATATATCAAAAATTCCTATAATAGGATTTTTTATTATTAATTAGTCAGGATTTTAAAAATATGAATTGTTTTTTAAAAAAATTATATTGTAATAAACAGTGTTTAACTGAATTTATAGGCACTGGATTAATTTTATTCATGAGTAGTAGTTATATTGCACTTTTATCTATCAATAACATAAACATTGAACCATGGATAATAAATATTGTATTAAATATAAATCTAATAATTATTATTTATTGTAGTAAATCTATTTCAGGTGCTCATTTAAATCCTGCAATTACTATAATTTTTTATTTATTTTTTCAATTTCCAAAAAAAAAAGTCATTCCTTATATTATTTCTCAAACTTTAGGTTCTTTTTTTTTTCTATTATATCATATCTAATTTTTAATAAAATATTAATTATTTTTAATAATACATATTATATTATGAAACATCATTTAAATCATGTTTATTTTGTTTCTTTTTTTTCTTTATATGTAGAACATAATCATTTATTGTTAGTAAATTTATTTATAGAATTACTAATTTCCGCTATTTTTATAATTTTTATTATTTTTTTAAATGAGTATAAAGATTATTTTATTTTAAATCATATTGATTGTTCTCCATTAATTATTGGTTTAGTTTTAATTATTATTAATAATACAATTGGTAATAATATAGTTTTTTGTTTAAATCCAGCTTTAGATTTAAGTCCTAAAATTTTTTCTTTATTAAATATTTATTTAAGAAATTTATATTTAATAAATATCCCAAATTTATTTTCTTTTTTTTTTATACCAATCATTGGTCCTATATTAGGGTTTATAATAGGTGTGTACGGATATAATTTTATCCATAAAATTTTTAAATAAATATACATATAAAAATTTTAATATATAGTTAATGTAATTGAGATAATTTTATAATTGTAGAAAACGTATTATATTGCAATGCAGCTCCTCCAATTAATACACCATCTACATCTTGTTCTTTTAAAATAATTTTTATATTTTTTTCGTTAACTGATCCTCCATATATAAATAGTGTATTAGTGTGTTCACTATGATTAACAATTTTTATTTTATTTATATAATTTTTTATGTATTGATGAATATTGTTAATATATTCTGGATCAGGAATAATACCTGTACCTATAGACCAAATAGGTTCATATGCAATTATAGAACGATCAAATGCATTATCACCACAAAGATTAAATATTAAATCTAATTGTTTTTGAATAATAATTTTAGTTTTATTTTTTAATTTTTCGTTTTTGTTTTCACCAATGCATAAAATTGGAATACAATTAAATTTTTTAATTAATTGAAATTTTTTAGCAACTAACATATCATCTTCATGATGATTTTTTCTTCTTTCAGAATGACCTAATAAAACATATTTAATGCCAATATCTTTTAACATTAAAATAGAAGTTTCTCCAGTAAAAGCCCCTGAACAATTTAAATCAATATTTTGAGATCCTAAAACAATATTTTTTTGATAAATTATTTTATAAATATAATCTAAATATAAATTTGGAGGTAATATAATAATAGTATTATGAATAGAGTTATTTATTATGAAATCAGTTAATGGTATAAACATATCATGAATAGATTTTTTATTACCATTTAATTTCCAATTACCTATAATTACAGGTTTTTGAATTTTCATTTTGGTTACCTTGTTTATTTTGATTAAAATGGATGAAAATAAGCTATTATTTTAAAAAAAATAGAAGCTTATTTTCCCGTTTAAAATTCATTTAATTTTTTATAACGAGTTCAGTAACATATATTTTTAAAATTCCTCAATTTTTACTTGGTTTTCAAGAAGGAACTTACTATTAATGCATTATAGTGACTTTTCTATTTTTCAAATTTTAGAAATAGCGTGATACACTATAATGTAAAGCAAAACTACAAAATTTTCTAATCTCTATTTTTTTTTGATTACATATAGAAATATTAATATATTCTAATATTTTTTTACTATTTTTTTAATAATTTTCATTGAAATATTTTTTTATTAATTTTTTTAAAATAATTCTGATTTAGTCATAAAACCTCTATATAAAATTTTTAACTTGTTAAATAAAAATTTTTAAATATCATTTTTTTATATGATTGAATCATAAATTATTCATCTGTATTTTTAGCAGCCTTGAATGCTTCAAACATTACATTAGAAAATTTTTTTTCAATTAATTCTTTTTTTTCATTATTTAATGAATTTTGATTATATATTTCTTTTTTCGTTTCAATAGATAAATTCATAATTCTTTTTTTGCGATCAACACTATGTAATTTAACTTTGATTTCATCACCAATGTTTAAATTTGAAATAAAATCTTCATTTTGACTACTTGACGTATCTAAAAATTTTAGAGTTCCTTCAACATCTTTAGATAATTTTAAAATTACTTTTTTCTTATCTAAATATTTTATAGTTCCTACAACTATAGAATTTTTTTTGTGTTCTGAAATATAATTATTAAATGGATCTTCTTCTAATTGTTTAATACCTAATGATATACGTTCTCTTTCAGCATCGACTTGTAATACAACAGCAAAAATTTCATCATTTTTTTTATAAGCATTAACAGCCTCTTCTCCAGGTATAATCCAAGAAATATCAGATAAATGTACTAATCCATCAATGCCACCTTTTAATCCAATAAAAATACCAAAATCAGTAATGGATTTTATTTTTCCATTTACTTTAGTTCCTTTAGCATGAGTTTCTGAAAATAATTTCCAAGGATTCTCTTTGCATTGTTTTAATCCTAATGAAATTCTTCTTCTATCTTCATCAATATCTAAAACCATAACTTCCACTGAATCATTAACAGTAACTACTTTAGAAGGATGAATATTTTTATTTGTCCAATCCATTTCTGATACATGTACTAGTCCTTCAACGCCTTCTTGTATTTCTACAAAACAACCATAATCCGTTAAATTAGTGACTTTTCCTATGATTCTGGTTCCTTCTGGATAACGCTTAGCAATTTCTACCCATGGGTCTTTTCCTAATTGTTTTAATCCTAATGAAACACGAGTACGATCACGATCAAACTTAAGTATTTTGACTGTAATTTCATCACCTATTACAACTATTTCACTAGGATGTTTGACTCTTTTCCAAGCCATGTCAGTGATATGTAATAACCCATCAACACCTCCTAAATCAACAAATGCTCCATAATCAGTTAAATTTTTTACTATTCCTTTAACATCCATTCCTTCTTGTAAGTTTTCTAATAAATAATTTCGTTCAGCACTATTTTCTGATTCTATAACTGCTCTACGTGATACTACTACATTATTTCTTTTTTGATCTAATTTAATTACTTTAAAATCTAATTCTTTACCTTCTAAATGGATGGTATCACGTACTGGTCTTACATCTACTAATGATCCTGGTAAAAAGGCACGAATGTCATTAAGTTCAACAGTAAATCCACCTTTAACTTTTCCATTAATAATACCAACTACTGTATCTGATTTAGAATAAGCTTTTTCTAAAATTAACCATGCTTCATGTCTCTTAGCTTTTTCACGAGATAAAATTGTTTCACCAAATCCATCTTCAATTGCATCTAGAGCAACATCTACAGTATCTCCAATTTTTACATCTAATTTACCTTGATTGTTTTTAAATTGTTCAATTGGAATTGCTGATTCAGATTTTAATCCTGCATCAACTATTACTACTTCTTTTTCTATAGAAACTACAATTCCATTAATAATTGAACCTGGTTTAGTTTCAATTTCTTTTAATGATTGTTCAAAAAGTTGTGCAAAGGATTCTGTCATATTAATAATCTTAGAATGTTTTTAAATATTATGTCTTTATTAACATCATGTTAACAAGAATTATTATTAGTTCCAATAGATTATCCATTCTATGGTATGATAAAATTTTTATAATTTATGAAGAAAAATAATTTTTTATATATTTTAAAGATATATTTAAAGTTTCTTTAATTCCTATTTTTGTTGAATTCAACATGATAGCATTTTTAGCTGGTATTAAAGGAGATGATTCTCTTTTACAATCAATATTATCACGGTTTTTCATTTCTAATAAAAGTTGATTAAAATTAACATTAAAGCCAGATTCTTGCAACTCTCTCATTCTTCTTGAAACACGAATTTTTAAGTTTGCATACAAAAAAAATTTTATACATGCATCAGGAAAAACTATAGTACCCATATCACGACCATTAGCAATTAATCCAGGTAATCGTCGAAAACATCTTTGTGTTTTTAAAAGTGTTTTTCGAAGATTAGGGAAAATTGCTAATTGTGCAGCAACATTGCTAACATTGTTAGAAATGATTTCATGAGAAATATTTTTTCCATCGAGAAAAATTAATGTTTTATTATATTTTTGAAGTAAATTAATTTTTAATTTGTTCGCACAAAATATAATATTATTTTCTACAAGTGGAATGTGATTATTTATAACAATCCATGCTAATATTCTATAAATTATTCCAGATTCTAATATATTCCAATTTAATATTTTTGCTATTTTTGTACATAATGTACTTTTTCCTGCAGCACTAGGACCGTCAACTGTAATTACAGGTACAATATTCATTACTATACTCATAATAATTTTATTTAAAAATACAATTTATATTATTTAAATTATTATTTTTCTTATATTTTTATTATTTTTACAATTATTATATATAATATTTTTAAAATACTATATATTAATAATTTGTATTGTTATATAAAAATTAATTAATAATTTGTATTATATGATTTTAATTTTTAGATTTAATAAAAAATTTTATATATCATAAATCTCATTTTTAATAACTAATTTTTTTAAATGTTTCAAAATATTTTGGAAATGTTTTTTTAGTACATTGTGGATTTAAAATAGTGATATCAATATTAGCTAAAGCTAACAATGAAAAACACATAGCAATACGATGATCGTTATAAGTATTAATTGTAGCACTAGAAAATTTTTCAGGAGGTGTAATAGATAAAAAATCCTTGCCTTCTTCTACAATAGCTCCTATTTTTCTTAATTCTGTTGACATGGCTGATAAACGATCTGTTTCTTTCACTCTCCAATTATAAATATTTTGTATTGAAGATTGACCAACAGCAAATAATACGACAATTGCTAATGTCATTGCGACGTCAGGAACATTATTCATATTAATACAAATATTATTTAATCTATTTCTAGCACAAGTAATATAATTATCCCCCCATATAATACTAGCTCCCATTTTTTCTAATATTTTTGCAAAGTAGATATCTCCTTGAATACTATTTTTTCCAACACCATGAACTGTTACTGATCCACCTTTAATAGCTGCTGCAGCTAAGAAATAGGAAGCAGAAGATGCATCACCTTCAATAAAACATTCTCCTTCAGGTGTTCTATATTCCTGATTTCCTTGAATAAAAAAAGATTGATAAGAATTATGTTTTATTTTAATTCCAAATTTTTTCATTAAATTGATTGTTAAATCCACATAAGGTTTGGAAACAAGTTCTCCAATAATAACAATATTTGTATCTAATATTGCTAAAGGAGCTGCTATTAAAATAGCAGTTAAAAATTGGCTTGAAATATCTCCACTTAATTTTATTGATCCACCTATAAAACCACCTTTAATTAAAACAGGAGGATACAATTCTTGACTAGTATATTCTATTATTGCCCCAGATTGTCTTAAAGCTTCTACTAAATGTTGAATTGGGCGTTCTTGCATTCTAGGATCACCAGTTAACACTATATTATTTTTTCTTAATGATAATACTGCTATTAAAGGTCTCATAACAGTACCTGCATTACCTACAAAAATTGATAAATATTTTTTTTGCTCTAATAGATCAATACCTTTTCCATAAATTAAACAAGCTGTGTTTTTTTTAGAAAGAATATATTTTACACCTAATAATTTTAAAGCATTTAACATATATTTTGTATCATCACAATCTAATAAATTATTAATATATGTTTTAGATTTCGATAAAGCTGATAATAATAATACACGATTTGAAATGCTTTTTGAACCTGGTAAATCAATACTACCTTTAATATAATTAATTGGTTTTAAAATTAAAGCATCATTCATAATTTATATCTCTGTTTATATTATTATTAATTTAAATTACAATATGTTAATATATAAAAATATTTATTATTAACCATATCTTTTTTCAAAATAAATCATAAATTTAATTAATGCATATATTCCGTCTATAGGCATAGAATTATAAATTGAAGCTCTGATCCCTCCTAATATTTTATGATTTTTCAAAAATAATAAACCAAAATTGGTTGATTCTGTAAGAAACAAAAGTTCTAATGATGGATCAATAAGTCTAAAAACAATATTCATAATAGATCTATTATCACAATGTATATCATTAATATAAAAATCACTATTGTCTATTAAAGAATATAATAAATATGCTTTTTTTTTGTTAATTTTTTCTATTTCTTTTATTCCTCCATTTTTTTTTAACCATTTAAAGACTAAGCCACATAAATACCAAGAAAAAGTTGGAGGTGTATTGAACATCGAATCATGAGTTAGTAAAATTTTATAATCTAAAATAGAAGGAGTATTTTGCTTTGATTGTTTAATTAAATCTTCTTTAATAATGATTAAAGTAATACCAGATGGACCTATATTTTTTTGAGCACTGGCATAAATTAATGAATAATTTTCTATTTTAATAGATTGAGATAAAATACAAGAAGATAAATCACATATGATATGTTTATTAATAAATTTTGGTTCTTCAGGAATAAATATCCCACTGATGGTTTCATTTTGACAATAATGAATATAATTGGAATTAGGATTTGTTTTCCATTCTTTCATAGGTATAACTATTTTTTTATTATCAATTTTTTTTACAACGTTGATTTTGTTAACTATACAATATTTTTCTGCTTCTTTCGAAGCAGAAGAAGACCAATATCCACTACAAATATAATCTGCAATATCATTTTTATTTAATAAGTTCATTGGAATTACTGAAAATTGACCTCTAGCTCCTCCTTGAGAAAATAATATTTTATAATTTTTCGGAACATTTAATAATATTCTTAAATTTTCTTCTGTTTGTTCTACCATGTTTAAAAAATTTTGACTTCTATGACTGATTTCCATCATAGAATAGGAATAATTATTCCAATTTAAAAAATTATTCTGTGCTTCGATCATTACTTCTTTCGGTAACATTGAAGGACCGGCGCTAAAATTATAAATTTTATTCATTTTTTGACCTATCAATGATCATTATTTTTGTAATCAAGATAATAATTAAACAAATAATTATTAAAAATATAATATTATTAAAAATAATATGCATTAAAAATACAATATATATTACATTAATTAAAAAATAATTATCTATCATTATATAAATAAAACATTAAAATCATTTATTCAATATAATCTAAACCATTCATATATTTTTTTCTTAATATCGTTGGTATTTTTATTTTTCCATCTTTACATTGGTAATTTTCTAATATTGCAGCTAATGTTCTCCCAACTGCTAGACCAGAACCATTAACAGTATGTAATAAAAAATTTTTTTTAAGATTTAAATTCCGATATCTAGCTTTCATTCTTCTTGATTGAAAATCTAACATATTGGAACAAGAAGAAATTTCTCTATATTTATTTTGAGCAGGGAACCAAACTTCTAGATCATATGTTTTAGTTGAAGCAAAACCTAAATCACCACAACATAACAAAATTTTTCTATACGGTAATTCTAATAATCTTAATACTTTTTCTGCATGCAAAGTTAATAGTTCAAGAGTTTTCATAGAATATTCTGGTTTAACAATTTGAACTAATTCTATTTTATCAAATTGATGTAATCTAATTAATCCTTTAACATCTTTTCCATAAGAAGCGGATTCAGAACGAAAACAAGGACTATGTGCTACAAATTTTAATGGTAATTCTGATTCATTTAAAATTTTATTTCGCACAATATTGGTTAATGGTACTTCTGCTGTAGGAATTAATACATAATTATTTTTACAATTTTTGTTATCTGATTCAATATGAAATAAATCCTTGCTGAATTTAGGTAATTGTCCAGTACCAAATAAACTTTGTTGATTAACTAAATATGGAACATAAGTTTCTAAATATTCATGTTCATTAGTATGTAAATCTAACATAAACTGAATTAATGCACGATGTAAATAAGCAATCTTTCCCTTCATAACAATAAAACGAGATCCTGATATTACAGTGGATGCATGTAAATCAAAACCATTTAATTGCTCACCTAAATCAATATGATTTTTGATGATAAAATTATATTTTGGTATTTCCCCCCATTTCATTATTTCTTGATTACAAACTTCTGTTTTCCCGTTTGGTATATTATCATCTGGAATATTAGGTATATCTAAAAATATTTTTTTAATTTTATTTTGTAAAATATTTAATTTTTCTTTATAAATATTTAAATTTTTATTTATAATGATAACTTTTTGATATAATAATTGAGTATCTTCTTGAAGAATTTTAGATTGTCCAATTAATTTAGATAAAATATTATTTTTTTCTTGTAATTTTTCAGTTTTAATTTGTAATTTTTTTCTTATTTTTTCCATAGATTCGATTTTTTCTATATCTAAAACAAAACCTCTTCGTAATAATTTTTTTTTAACAGTATTCAATTGATATCGTAATAAATTAGGATCTAACATAGAATATATATATATTTAAAGGATATTATATAAAGTATACTTATTTTTTTTATATTTCTCTATTTTTAGTTAAAAGAATTATTGAATATAATAATTAATACAATATTTTTAATGAAGACTATTAAAAATATATACATTTTTGAAAAAATTCAAAAATTAAAAATTTATAAAAATTAAAATTAAAATATATATTTAGGAAAATATATATTTATATTATAGATGAATAAATATTTTTATAAAATAATTTGTTGTAATAAAATATTAAAAAATAATGATTTCTTTTTTTATGCTAAAATGTTAAATTTATTATATCGATAATATATTCATTATTTTAAATAAATATATTGATATAATTAACATTTATTAAAAATTATTTTAATTATTAATACACAATCATAATTATTATAAATAAATATTTTTATATTATTATCACTAAAAACCTATCATTAAAAATCATTTATATTAATATAATTTATTTATGTGTATTATTTATAAATATCCATTAAAAAAAATAAACTAATAAAAAAGAGAAAAAATTATGATAAAAAAAAAATTAAAAATAAATTAATTATTATAGGTTCAGGACCTGCTGGTTATACAGCTGCAATTTATGCTGCCAGAGCTAATTTATCACCAGTGTTAATTACTGGAAAAAATCCAGGAGGTCAATTAACTACAACTAATGAAATTGAAAATTGGCCTGGAGATATAAATAAAATAACTGGATTAGAATTAATGAATCGTATGAATCAACATTCACTAAAATTTAATACTAGTATTATTTCTGATTTTATTCATACAGTTAAATTCAATTGTTCACCATTTAAATTATTTGGAGAAGAATACGAATATAGTGCTAATTGTTTAATTATTGCCACCGGCTCTACAGCAAAATATTTAGGTTTAAAATCTGAAAAAAACTTTTTAGGGAAAGGTGTATCAACATGCGCTACTTGCGATGGTTTTTTTTATAAAGAAAAAATAGTAGCGGTTATTGGTGGAGGCAATACTGCTGTTGAAGAAGCATTATATTTATCTAATATAGCATCAAAAGTCTATTTAATTCATCGTCAGGAAAAACTAAAAGCTGAAAAAATTTTAATAACACGATTATTAGAAAAAATAAAAAATAATAAAATAATTTTTTACAACAACACGATTGTTCTAGATATTTTAGGTGATGAAATATCAATAAAAAAAATTAAGATTAAAAATAACAAAAATAATATTCAAGAAATTAATATATCTGGTATTTTTGTTGCAATTGGACATAATCCAAATTCTAATATCTTTAAAGATCAATTAAAATTAAAAAATGGATATATCCAAGTTGATTGTAATTCACATAAAAATTCAACTCAAACTAGTATTCCAGGAATATTTGCTGCTGGTGATGTAATAGATCATCATTATCGTCAAGCTATTACAGCTGCTTCAACAGGCTGTATGGCTGCTTTAGATGCTGAAAAATATTTAGACAGTATCTTTTAACATTATATATAATAATAATCAAATCAATTAATATTGATATTGTTCATAATATTTATCATTTTTATAAAAATTATTTGGAGTTTTAAATATGACCAAAGAAGAAAATATTGAGATGCAAGGTACAATCATAGATACTTTGCCTAATACTATGTTTCATGTCAAATTAGAAAATGGACATAATATTATTGCTCATATTTCTGGGAAAATGAGAAAAAATTATATTAGAATTTTAACAGGAGACAAAGTAACTGTAGAATTAACAACTTATGATTTAACTAAAGGAAGGATAGTATTTCGTAGTCGATAATAAAAAATATTTATTAAATAAAATTATTTTATAAAAATTATAAAAATTATGGTTTTATTTTTTAAATTAAACAAATAATTTTTAAAATCATAAATAAAAATTTTTATATATTATTACGCTATAATAATATATAAAAATTATAATTTTTATAATAAATGTTTAATATTAATATCTTTCATAAACAATAATTGATTTTTTATTTTAAATATAAAAATATATTAATAATTTTTATTATAATCAATAATGATTAATTTTAAAAAAATTAAAAATTTTTAATAAAAATATTATTTTAATTAAAACACCAGGAAGTATGAAATGCGTACTGCATATTGTGGAAAATTACGATTAAATCATGTCAATGAAACAGTAAGATTATGTGGATGGGTTCAAAATATTCGTCATTTTAAAAAAATTATTTTTATTAATATGCGTGATTGTAATGGTATAGTTCAAATTATAATTGATAATCGTGAATTGCAATTATTTGAAAAAGCTAAAACACTAAGAAATGAATTTTGCATACAAATAACTGGTATTGTTCAAGAAAAAAATGCAAAGAATATATCTATACAAAATGGTGATATTGAAGTATTAGTTTCTGAATTAATTATTATTAATTCTTCCAATCCTCTTCCTTTAGACCAAACTAAAAAAAATAAAAAAAATGTTAGTTTAAAATATAGATATTTAGAATTAAGAAATTCAAACATAATCAATAATCTTAAAATTCGAAATGATGTTATAAATTTTATTCATAACTTTTTATATAAAAATAATTTTTTATATATTGAAACACCTATTTTAACACAATCAACACCTGAAGGTGCTCGAGATTATTTAGTGCCTAGTCGTATTCATAAAAAAAAATTTTATGCTCTTCCACAATCTCCTCAATTATTTAAACAATTGTTAATGATAGCCGGAATCGATCGATATTATCAAATAGCAAAATGTTTTAGAGATGAAGATTTAAGATCAGATCGACAACCGGAATTTACACAAATTGATCTAGAGTTATCTTTTGTGAATGCTATTCAAGTTCAAAATATCATTGAATTGATGATATGTAATTTATGGATGAAAATCAAAAATATAAATTTACCAAAATTTCCTAAAATAACTTTTAAAGAATCAATAAAATTATATGGAACAGATAAACCGGATTTACGTAATCCAATCATGATGACAAATATAAAAACATTATTTTCATCAACGATATACCATGAATTTACACCATTTATGAAAGATGAAAATAGTCGAATTGTAGCAATAAATATTCCTGATGGAAATAATTTAAGTGATATTGAAATTCAAAAATATCAAATAGAAACTGAACAATATCATAATTCAATTTTTTTATGCATAAAAAATAATCAATTACAATTTATTAATAAAAATTTTAAACATTCAATAAAAAAAATTTTTACATTAAACGTTGTTCAAGAAATTATAAAAAAAACGTGTTCAAAAAAAAATCATGTGATTTTTATTATAGCTAATAAAACAAATATAATTCATGAAGTCTTTAATAAAATAAAAAAATCAATAGGAACACTATTAAAAATTATTCAAAATAATGTTTATAAACCAATTTGGATCACTGAGTTTCCTATGTTTTATGAAGAAATAGATGGCACACTTTCTTGTATGCATCATCCTTTTTCAGCACCTCTAAATATTACAATTGAAGAATTAAGATCCATGCCAAAAAAAACAATTTCAAATTCATACGATTTAGTTATTAATGGATATGAATTAGGAGGAGGTTCAGTACGTATTCATGACCCTGTTATGCAAAAAACAGTGTTAGATATAATTTCTATCAATAAACCAGAAGAACAAAGATCAAAATTTGATTTTTTTATTAATGCATTAGGATATGGAACTCCTGTACATGCAGGAATTGCTTTAGGATTAGATAGATTAATTATGTTATTAACTAATAATCATGATATAAAAGATGTTATTGCTTTTCCTAAAACGACTACAGCATCTTGTTTAATGACTAACGCACCTAATAAAATAAATGAACAAACATTAAATGAATTATTTATACAATATAATAAAGAAAATTAATTTATTAATTTATTTCATAAATATTTTTTTACAAAAATATCAATTATCATTGAATCTAATATATATAAAAATATATATTATTAAAAATGAATTTAAAAAATTAATTTAAAAAATAAAACAATAATCAAATTTTGATTATTAGATATTGAAGAATTCTGTCAAATAATAAATATAAAATATATATTTTAATAATAAAAATCTTTTGTAAATATATTATGTTTTTTAATATTTAGTATATTTAAATTAATTAAAAATAAACTATAAAAACAATACTTAATTATTTTTTAAATTTACTTTTGTATTTTTAAATTCATTATTTATAAATTTTATTCTACAACTAAAATTCTAATTGTATTAGTTTTTCCTATTGAACTCATAACATCTCCTTGAGTAACAATAACCAAATCATTTTTAACTAAAAATTTTTGTTCTTTAAGAAGAATAATTGCTTCAGTAGCAGCCACTACTCCTTCTTGATTACTATTAAAATAAACAGGTGTAACACCACGATATAAAGCTGCTAATTTTAATGTACTATGATGACGAGACATTGCAAAAATTGGCAACCCTGAAGTAATACGCGATGTCATTAAGGCTGTTCTTCCTGATTCTGTCATAGTAATAATTGCTGTTACACCTTCTAAATGATTAGCTGAATACATTGCTGACATTGCAATAGCTTCTTCGATACTATTAAATTGTAAATCTAGTCGGTGTCTGGAAACATTAATACTAGGAACTTTTTCCGCACCTTTACAAACTTTTGCCATTGCAATAACAGTTTCTACAGGGTAATTTCCAGAAGCAGTTTCTGCAGATAGCATAACAGCATCGCTTCCATCTAAAACAGCATTGGCAACATCCATTACTTCTGCTCGGGTAGGTAGAGGATTAATTATCATTGACTCCATCATTTGTGTAGCAGTAATGACTACTCTATTTAATTGTCTTGCTTTTCGTATTAAAGTTTTTTGGATTCCAGCGAGAGCTGGATCTCCTATTTCCACACCTAGATCTCCTCTTGCAACCATAATAACATCAGATGCTAAAATAATACTTTCCATCACAGATTCTGTTAAAACAGCTTCAGCTCTTTCTATTTTTGCTACAATTTTTGCATTACTTCCAGATTCGATTGCTAACTTTCTTGCTTCATTAATATCATCAGCTGATCTTGGAAAAGAAACAGCAAGATAATCTACACCTATACTAGCTGCTAATATTATGTCTTTTTTATCTTTTTTTGTTAATGATTTAGCAGATAGTCCTCCATTTAATTTATTAATTCCTTTATTTTTAGAAAGAAAACCTCCTATTATAACTTTAGTATATATCTTTTGTTTAGTAGATTTAATAACTTTTAATTGTATTCTTCCATCATCTAATAATAAATGATCCCCTGAAAAAACATCAATGGGCAGTTGTTTATAATCTACTCCAACTTTTTTCTCCGTTCCTTCATATATTCCTAATGTAGAATCTAGCAAAAATTGATCTCCAACATTTAAGAATACTTTTTCTGATTTAAAACCTGTAATTCTAATTTTAGGTCCTTGTAAATCTCCTAATAAAGCTACATGACATTTTAGTTTATTCATGATTTCAAAAACTTTTTTAGCTCTATTCTGATGTTCTTCTGGAAGACCATGAGAAAAATTCAATCGTAATACGTTTACACCTGATTTTATAATTTTTTCAAGATTATTATCTCTATCTGTAGCTGGACCTAAAGTAGCGACAATTTTTGTTCTTCTAAATCTTCTTATCATAAATTTATCTCGGTTAATTTTTAAAATATATTATAAAAAAAAATAAAAATTATTAAAAAATGACTTAATAATAAGAATTTTTATTTTTATTATTGTTTACATAAATTCATTAATATTATGAATATTCATTAAAGAATAAAATAACAAGTCTTCTTAATATAATAAAAGTAATATATGATTGCAATAAATCTTATTTTTATTAATTTTAAAAAATATAATTTTTATCAAATAGATTTAAAAACGATCAAACCTTATTAATCTTATAGATATAGATGAATAAATATAATAAAACAAATTATTGTTTATTCATGGTATATATTTTATGCTCTTACTATGTATTACAATAATTTTTTATAATATATAATTATATATCATAACAAAAAAAAAAATATCAATATCAATATCAAAATTCAACTAATGTATATAATATTAAATTAAATGTTTGTGTATATTTTGACAAGAAAATTATATATATAAAATATATATATAAATTCTCATTAAATAATTTATATAAAAAATAATATATTTATATATACAATATATTGATATAAAAAAAAAAAATTATTATTTTTTATCAACTTTTTAAATTTATTTAAATATATATATATATTTATTTTAAAAAAATGAAATTATTTTATTTTAATTTTGCAATATGTAAGGAAAATAATAGATTCAAAATTATTTCTATAATCTTATTAAATATATATCATGAATAAAATTTTAAATTTTATTTCATATGAAAGGAAAGATGTTAAAAAATGGTAAAAAATATAAAAAAAGGACATGATCTAATTATTTTTGGTGCTAAAGGAGATCTGGCGAAAAGAAAACTTATCCCTTCTCTTTATCAGCTAGAAAAAGCAAATAAACTTAATCAAGATACTAGAATCATTGGTGTTGGTCGTGCAGATTGGGATAAACAATATTATAAATATATTGTAAGAAAAGCTTTAGAAAATTTTATGACAGAAAAAATAGAAGAATCATTATGGAATAGATTACATAATCGACTAGATTTTTGTAATTTAGATGTGAATGAAACAAAAAATTTTTTAAAACTAAAAAATTTATTAGATCAAAAAAAAAGAATTACTATAAATTATTTTGCAGTGCCTCCTAGTATTTATGGAGCTATTTGCAATGGTTTGGCTTCAGCAAAGCTAAATCTACCTCCTGCAAGAATAGTTATAGAAAAACCTTTAGGTACATCTTTAAAAACATCACAAGAAATAAATAATCAAATAGGAAAATATTTTTCAGAATCACAAATTTTCCGTATTGATCATTATCTTGGTAAAGAAACTATACTAAATTTGCTATCTTTAAGATTTGCGAATCCAATTTTTTATAAAAATTGGAATAATCAAACAATTGATCATATTCAAATTACCGTAGCTGAAGAAATAGGAATTGAAGGAAGATGGGATTATTTTGATAAAACTGGACAAATGCGTGATATGGTTCAAAATCATTTATTACAAATATTAAGTATTATTGCTATGTGTCCTCCAAATAATCTCAATGCTGATAGTATTAGAGATGAAAAAGTAAAAGTATTAAAATCCTTACGACTTATTGATGAAACTAATATACAAAAAAATACTGTCCGAGGACAATATACTTTTGGGAGTATAAATGGTATATATGTTCCAGCGTATATTAATGAAGAAGGAGCTGAAACAAATAGTAATACTGAAACTTTTGTTGCTATTCGAGTTGATATCGATAATTGGAGATGGTCAGGTGTGCCATTTTATTTAAGAACTGGGAAAAGATTACCTCAAAAGTATTCTGAAATTTCAATTTTTTTTAAAAATATATCAATGAATTTATTTAAAGAATCAATGCCTATTCTGCCTCAAAATAAATTAATTATTCGATTACAACCTAATGAAGGAATTGATATTCATATTTTAAATAAAATACCAGAATTAAGTTCTACTAATAATTTAACTAATACAAAATTAAGTTTTAATTATGTAGAAAATTTTAAAAAAAATTGTTTAATCGATGCTTATGAACGTCTATTACTAGAAAGCATGAGAGGAGTTCAATCTTTGTTTGTTCGTAGAGATGAAGTAGAAGAAGCCTGGAAATGGGTTGATTCAATTATTCATGCATGGGATCAAAAACAAACTCAACCTGAATTATATCAAGCAGGAACATGGGGGCCAATTTCATCTAATAAAATGATTGAAAAAGACAAACGTAATTGGAATGAATAATACTTATTTTTTTTTTATGAATATTAATTTTAAATTATATTCTAAAATTATAAAAATATAATTATTAATTATAATATTAAATTTTATATATTGAATATAATTAAAAAAATTATTTAATAAAATTTTTTATAGAATGTTATATAATTCAAATAAAATTTTTATAGTTTCTAAAATTGATCAAGCATTATTTTATTGTTTGATCAATAAATGTAATTTTTATTGTTTTTAATAAAACATATATTCTATCTATTATTTATTTTAGTTTCTTTAATATAATCATAATAAATAAATAATTATTTAAAAAAATAAATAATAGATCAAAATATATATTTTAAAAATTGATTTATATTGTTAGATTGTATTTTACAAAAATAATTTTTTATATTTATGATATTATGCATATAAATATTCAATAAAAATATTAAACTAATGGTTTACTATGAATATTTTATTTATTTTTTTTAAATAAATTTTTATATAAAAAAATTTTATAAAATGATTAATAATATAATTATTAAATAATTATATTCACAAACATAAATAATATTAATTAATAAATTTATTTTTATAATTTATATTAATTTATTCACTATCTAGGACATAAAAAATTATATGATTAGAATAATTATTTTTTTATTCACTAATTTATCAGTAATGTTAATTTTTGGATTAATATTAAGTTTTACATCAATAGATATAAATAGTCTCTATGGTTTAATGATTATTTCTGGTTGTTTTGGATTTAGTGGATCATTGATTTCATTATTTATGTCAAAATGGATTGCTTTATATTCTGTTGGAGGTCAAATTATTTCCAAACCTAGTAATCCTAATGAAGAATGGTTAATGAATATTGTAAAGAAACATGCTGATAAAATGGGGATTATGACTCCTGAAATAGCTATTTATCCTGCTCTAGATATTAATGCATTTGCAACTGGTCATAGTAAAAATTCAGCATTAATAGCAATTTCTTTAGGATTGTTAAAAAAAATGAATTTAAATGAAGCAGAAGCTGTTATAGCACATGAAATGTGTCATATTTATAACGGTGATATGATTACTATGACATTAATACAAGGTGTAATAAATACAATAGTTATTTTTACATCTCGTGTTATTGCTAAAATTATTTCTACTAACTTCATTTCTAACAAAGAAGAAAATGAAAACAATCAAACTTCAATGATTTATTTTATTATATCTACGATATTAGATATATTATTTGGAATTTTAGCTAATATAATTGTTTTGTGGTTTTCTAGAAATCGTGAATTTTATGCTGATGCAGGATCTGCTAAATTAGTTGGAAAATATAAAATGATTGCAGCATTAGAAAAATTAAAAACTAGTTATGAACCAGAAGAACCTAATAATATAATTGCATTTTGTATTAATGGTAAATCTAGTGCTATTTTAAAATTATTTAGATCACATCCTTCATTAGAACAAAGAATTACAGCTTTATATAATGAAAAATATATGTAATATATAAGTTTTTATTATTTTTTACAAGATAAAATCTGTTTATTGAGACAATCTCAATAAACAGATTTTATCTTGTAAAAAATAATAAAAACATATATAATAAATTGTTAATTTTATTATATTATTATTTTTAATAGTATTTATAAATATTTTTTTTGTTTTAATTATAAAAAATTTTTAAAAAAAAATATTTTATAATTAAAACAAGTAACAATTTCTGTTTATGAAAGGCATTATCAAGTTAAAAAATTCAGAGTAAAGACGTTGATTCAACTGATCTTGCCGAATCTTATATTTATGCCTCATGCAGTTATGTTTCTAATTTTTATAAAAACAATATTTTAAGGAAATTGCAAAAATGGCAAAGATTAAAGGTCAAGTAAAGTGGTTCAATGAATCTAAAGGTTTTGGTTTTATAACTCCATCAGATGGTAGCAAAGATGTATTTGTACATTTTTCTTCTATACAAGGAAATGGATTCAAAACACTTTCTGAAGGTCAAAATGTTGAATTTGAAATTCAAGATGGACAAAAAGGTCCTGCTGCAGTTAATGTGTTTGCAATATAACTTTATTCAACCTAATTTAAAAAAAACTTGATATATAAATAATAATATTAAAAAAGCCTTTGCTGAAAAATTTGCAAAGGCTTTTTTAATATTATTCAAACTAAATTATTTTTCAGCATAATTTAGTTTGAATAATATTAAAAAATAAAATAAAAATAATCGATAATTCATTTATTAAAATAAGATATTATTTATATATATTTTATATAAAAAATATAAATATAAATTTATAATATATATGTTTATTTTTTAATTATAGTGAATAAAATTACTAATATTAATATATATTTATATTTTACAGAGATTATAATGGAATTTTTTTTAGATACATCACGTGTAGCAGGATTATTCACACTAATTATTTTAGAAGTAGTATTAGGTATAGATAATTTAGTATTTGTATCAATTTTAACAGAAAAATTACCACCACTTCAACGTGATAAAGCACGTTTAATTGGTTTAAGTTTAGCATTATTCATGAGATTAAGTCTATTATCATTAATTTCCTGGATTGTTACTTTAGTAAATCCTATAATTCAGAATAAATATATCAGTTTATCAGGAAGAGATTTAATTTTATTGTTTGGAGGATTTTTTTTATTATTTAAATCAACTATTGAATTACATGAAAGATTAGAAAATCACCAACATAAACATTTAGACAATAAAAACTATGCTAGTTTCTGGCCTGTAGTTATTCAGATAGTAATTTTAGACGCTGTATTTTCATTAGATTCAGTAATTACTGCTGTTGGAATAGTTAATTCTTTGTTGATGATGATGATAGCTGTTATTGTAGCCATGAGCCTGATGTTGTTGGCTTCTAAAACGATAACATCATTTATGAATTTACATCCAACTGTTGTAGTATTATGTCTTAGTTTTTTATTAATAATTGGTTTATCATTAGTAGCAGAAGCTTTAGGTCTGGATATACCTAAAGGATATTTATATGCTGCAGTAGGTTTTTCAATTATTATTGAATTGTTTAATCAAATAGCCCGTCATAATTTTATTAAACATCAATCAAAAATACCAATGAGACAACGTGCTGCAGAAGCAATATTAAGATTAATGATTCGAGAACGACAAAATAATAAAGAAGATAATATTTCTGAAAAAAACAATACTATCCCATTTGTTGAAAAAATAGCATCCAATGCATTTCAAGAAGAAAAATACATGATTAATGGTGTTTTAACATTAGCAGCACGCTCTATTAGAAGCATTATGACACCAAGAAGAGCAATATCATGGGTAAATATTGAAAAAAATAGAGAAGAAATTAGAGTACAATTACTAGATACTCCACATAGTTTATTTCCAATTTGTAAAGGAGAATTAGATGAAATTATTGGAATTGTTAGAGCTAAAGAATTATTAGTAAAATTAGAACAAAATATTAATGTTTCAGAATTTGCATCTCGAACACCACCTATTATTATTCCAGATACTTTAGATCCAATTAATTTATTAGGCGTTTTGAAAAAATCAAAAGGAAGTTTAGTAATTGTGAGTAATGAATTTGGTGTTATTCAAGGACTTATTACACCATTAGATTTATTAGAAGCTATCGCAGGAGAATTTCCTGATGCAGATGAAACTCCAGAAATAATTATTGAAAAAAATAGTTGGTTAGTGAAAGGAAGCACTGATTTACATTCATTACAACAATTATTTGATATAGAACATTTAATAAAAGAAAATCATTATGCTTCTTTAGCTGGACTTCTTATCGCTCAGAAAGGTCAATTGCCTCTTCCTGGAGAAATAATTTATATTCATCCACTACAATTTCATATTTTAGAATCAAATGAATATCGCATTGATTTAGTCCGTATAAAAAAAATATAATTGTAAAAAAAATAATTCTTTTTAAAATTTATTAAATAAAAATTAATATATTTTAAAAATTTATATTACAAAAATAATTAATTTAATTAATAAGGTATAAAAAATAAAAATTATATTATGAATAAAACAATTTTATCTATAGATACATCTATGCAAGCATGTTCAGTGGCTTTATTAATAAATGATCATATCGATTATTTATATGAGGAATCTATTAAAAATCATACTAAAAAAATATTAACAATGATTCAAAACATTTTAATACGTAATAAATTGTTATTAAAAAAAGTTGATTTGTGTGCTATTACAAAAGGACCTGGTACATTCACTGGAATAAGAACAGGAATCTGTATTGCTACAGGTTTATCTATAGGATCAGATATTCCTGTTATTACTTTTTCTACATTAGAAATCTTAGCAGAGCAAGCATGGCGTGTCAAAAAAATTAAAAAATTAATTATAGCTATAAAATTAAATAAAAAATTAATATACTGGAATATGTATATTAGAAAAAAAAATGGATTATGGGAAAAACAAACTAAAGAATTCATTTCAACACATCAAGAATTATATAATCAAATTTTAACAATAAAATCTGATTGGACAAGAATTGGAGATGGATGGAAAAATATTAATTTAAATTATAATATTCCTAATATAAAATATATAAAAATTATTCAACCTCATGCACAAGATATAATTATTTTGTCAAAAAATTTTTTAAAAAATAATCCATTTCCGATTAATACAATTATTCAACCAGATTATTTTTGTAATTATTTTGAATCATAAAAAATTATTTTACAAGACAAAATTGAATTAAAATAATTTATGATATTTTAAAAATTATTTTTTATTCATTAAATAATAATTAAAAAAATCATTTTTATTCAGGTATTGTAATATTCAATTCCAATATAGAAATATTTTTCTTGTTATATTCTAAATTAATTTGAATCATATTTGGATTTACATTAACATATTTTGATAAAATTAACAAAATTTCATTTTTTAAAGTTGGAAAATAATCAGGTTCTTGATTATTTTTTCTATGTTCTGCAATAATAATTTGCAATCTTTGTTTTGCAATATTAGCTGTCTGCTTTTTATTATATAAAAAAAAATCTAACAATGCCATATATGTTATCTCCAAAATAATCGTTTAAAAAAACTTTTTTTTTCTTCCTTCAGGAACCGAAATGGACAAGTATTACCAAGTAAACGATTAACTGAATCTAAATAAGCTTTTCCAGCATTAGAATGATGATCTAATATAATAGATTTTCCTTGATTAGAAGACTTTAAAACACAAATATCTTCAGGGATAACTCCTATTAATGGTATTCTAAGAATATCTAATACATCTTCTACACTTAGCATATCTCCTTGGTTAACTCTTTTTGGATCATAACGAGTTAGCAACAAATATTCTTTTATCGGTTCTTCTTTTTTTTCTGATCTTTGTGATTGAGAAGATAAAATACCCAACATTCTATCTGAATCTCTAACAGAAGAAACTTCTGGATTGGTTATAACTACTGCTTCATCAGCAAAATAAATAGATAACATTGCCCCATTTTCAATACCAGCAGGAGAATCACAAATAATATATTCAAATTTCATATTAATTAATTCTTGAAAAATTTTTTTTACACCATCTTTTGTCAGATATTCTTTATTTCTAGTTTGAGAAGCAGGTAATATAAATAAATTTTTAGTAATTTTATCTTTAATTAAAGCTTGATTCAAAAGAGCATCTCCTTGAATAACATTAATTAAATCATATACTACTCTCCGTTCACAACCCATAATTAAATCTAAATTTCTTAATCCTATATCAAAATCAATAACAATAGTTTTTTTCCCTTTTAAAGCAAAACCAGTTGCTAAAGCTGCACTAGAAGTTGTTTTTCCTACACCTCCCTTCCCTGATGTCACTACAATAATACGTGTCATATAAATATCCTATCTAATTATGATTCAATCAATTAATTTAATTTTTAATAATCCATTTTTTAAAAAAATTATTACTGTTTTTCCAATATAATTTAATGGAATATGATCTATTAACCAATATTCACCAGAAATAGAAATTAACTCTGCAAAAAAATTAGTACAAAAAATTTGTCTACTTGTATCCCCTTTAGCTCCAACTAATACTCTACCTCTCATAATACCATAAATGTGTACATTTCCATCTGCAATTAACTCAGCACCGGAACTGACATGACTAGTAATAATTAAGTCTCTATTTTGTGCATATATTTTTTGTCCTGAACGAATAGGTGTGTTAATTATTAATGTTTTTTTTGTTCTTTTTTCTTGATCATTTGCATTGTTATTAACAGATTTGATATATTTTTTTTTAAAAAAATAATTATTATAATTAGATAGAATAGGTAATCCTGAATTAATAATCATTTTTTTTAATTTTTCGTCATGACATTCCATGACACCTATAATATATATTCCTGTAGACAATATTGCTTTTTTCATTTCAATCCAATTTACCTGATTAGATAACGAAGATACATTTAATACAATAGGTAAATTAATGAATTTATAGGGTAATTGATTGATTTTAATTTGTATCGCTGTTTTTACTAGATTGACATTATAACTGAATAAATAAAGAATTAAAAAAGTAAAACAACTACTATTTAATTTTATAGGAGCAGATTGCATATTTATTAACTCTATTAAATATTTTTTTATATTATACAAATTGACAAAATATATATATGAAAATATTATTATTATATAAAATCAATATATATATAATATATCAATATAATAATCAACAATATTTAATTAATTATTAATAATTTCGAATATATATAAAAAAAATAAAAATATTCTATAAAAACTTTTTAGGATAAACATTTGATATGAATTTTATTAAAATATATGTATAAATATTTTATTTTTATACAATAATAATTATATTGTGTGAATCATTAAATTTTAAATTAATATTTTTAGAAAAACATTAATATTCAATATTATTTTTTAATAAATAAAAATATTATTATTTTTTTATAAAAAATAAATAAGATAATTTGTCTCAATAAAAATAATACCAAAGTAATATTATACCATTTTTTGACAGAAAACAATTTATAAATCAATTTTTAATATTCAATATAATATATTATATATAGTAATTATTTTCACAAGAATATTTTAATAATTAATATATAAACTTGTAACATGCAATATTAAAATTAAAAATCATCAATCATAATTATTTTTATATATCAATAAAAAATATTTTCTATATTAATTTAATTTTATTTTTATTAACTTTTTATTCACATATAAAAAATCTAATGATGCATAAATTGAACAACGAAAGTCAATTATTAAATAAACATAAACACTTTTTAAAAAATAAAAATATAATTTTTTATGGCGATATAAAAGATTGTTTTCCAATACTCTTTTCTAGTCAAAATACTAAAATATATACTACAAAATATAATATATGGACATTATTAACTAAGACTAACAAAAATATTTTTTTTAATTTTAAAATTCAAAAACAACATTGTATTAATACTAATTTAATTATTTATTATTGGCCAAAAAATAAAAAAGAAGCCAAATTTCAATTAAAATATTTATTTTCATGTCAATTTTTAAATTGTCAATTATTAGTAGTAGGAAAAAATAATAGTGGAGTTCGTAGCGTTCAAAATATTTTAAAAAAAATGGTCAAAATAGAAAAATTAGATAGTGCAAAACATTGTTCTTTGTTTTTAGGTAATATACAAAAAAAAAATACAATAAATCTAGAAAAAATATTTAGTACACATATTTTAAATAATATAGTAATAAAAACATTACCAGGAGTTTTTGGTCATTCAGGATTTGACTCAGGAACTTTGTTTCTCGCTTCGACATTTACAAAAAAAACTACAGGAAAGGTATTAGATATTGGTTGTGGAAGTGGTATTTTGTCTATTTTGTTACACCAAAAATCAGAAAAAGTCAATTTAACTTTAATCGATATTGATTTATTAGCTATAAAATCAAGCAAAAAAAATTTTGAAATAAATAATATTAAAGGCAAAATATTAGCTAGTGATTTATTTTCAAATATTCACATTCATGAAAAATTTGATTTAATAATTTCTAATCCACCTATACATGAAGGAATAAAATTCACAAAAAAAATAATTAAAAAAATTATTTTAGAATCTTGTAAATATTTAAAACCTAAAGGAGAACTAAGATTTGTAACTCAATCATCTTTATTATTTTTTGAAATTCTTAAAAAACAATTCTCAATAATAAAAATATTAAAAAAAAATAATTCTTTTATAATATATCAAGCTTGGATTTAAATATTGTTTTTATTATTTAAAAATATTTTTTAAAATACCCGGAGCGGGACTTGAACCCGCAAAGCTGTACAGCCGAGGGATTTTAAATCCCTTGTGTTTACCAATTTCACCACCCGGGCTTAAATAATTATTTTTAAGGCGCATTCCGGAATTGAACCGAACTAAACGGATTTGCAATCCGTCGCATAACCAATCTGCCAATGCGCCCAATATCTTCTATATTAAACTAAAACTAGAACATTTATCAAGATATTATATGATATTTTTTTTTTTTTTTAATATTATTAAAATTATTCATTTTAATGGTTTTTATGTATTATTTTATTAAAAATATGAATTATATATTTAATAAATGACAAAAAATAATAAAATATAAAAATTTTCATGTGAAGTAATTTAAAAAATAAAATATTTATATGAAAAAATAAAATATAATATAATTTTAAAATCTAAATATTTATCAAAATTCAAAACTAAATCAAATCAAAATGTATTACAATTACTATTGTAATTCCATTGTTTTAAAAATAGTATTTATGGAGGGATGGCCGAGAGGCTTAAGGCAGCGGTCTTGAAAACCGCCGATGAGCAATCATCCGAGAGTTCGAATCTCTCTCCCTCCAAAAATTAATTAAATAATAAAATATAATATTATTATATATTTTAAATTTTATAATAATCTATATTATTATTTACCATGAACGTTAATTTCAACTCTACGATCTGGAGCTAAACAACTCATTAATAAGGGTTTTTGCTGAATATTTTTACAAAATTGATTTACTAATGATTTTTCTTCCAATTCTTTTTCATTAATATATTTTTTTAAAACACCTCTTTTGGTTAAATATTTTATAACAGATTTGATACGATCACGAGATAAATTTTTGTTGATATCTTTATTTCCATATTGATCAATATATCCTGTAATATTGTATTTTACACTGGAAAAATTCATTTTTTTAATTTTTGAATTCAATTTTTCTAATGCCATTTTAGATGATGAATTTAATTGAGCGCTTCCAAAAGGAAATAAAATTGTTTCTTTTATATTTTTTAATGGATGCATAATAAAAGAATTTTTGAATTCATTATTATAATCATTTATATTTTTAAATTTAAAAATTAAACTCATACTTAATAATCCATTTTTAAATAATCTATTATGCAATAATCCATTTTTGAATAATTCATTATGCAATAATCCATCTTTAAATTTTATTAAATCGTTATATTTGAGATTTAATAAATCTTTTTTCCATGAATAATCCAATTGATATGAAATATTATTTATGATTTCTTTTTTAATACCAATAGAAAAAATTGGCATAATTTTTATTTTATTATGAAGAATTTTCCCAAATAAATTTTTATTGATATTGATATTAGAATTAATTTCACTACCTATACGATTATAAATTGAAAACCTACTACTAATTGGATAAGAAAATTTAATTCCTGAACTTAAATTGATAGTATTTAATTTAATTTGATTGATATTTTGATTATAATTTTTATAACCAATGCTATCATAACAAAACTCAAAGCTTAAATATGGATTTTGTTCATAACCTAAAATAAAAGATATTGGAATTTTATTTATAAATTTATTTATATTATGTTTTTTTTTTAATAATTCAGGATGAACAGAAAAATTAAAATCATATAAATTTAATTTAGATCCTAAATATAATGCTGATTCGTTATTTTCATGTGCTTCTACAGTAAAAGAAAAAAATAACAAAAATATAATACAAAAGACTGAATATTTCATATTACCTCTACCCTAAATTATGGTCGAAATAAAAGATTATTAAAAAATTACATTTATAGATTTTTTACTAAAAAAAGCAAAATATATAAAATATGTTATCTGTATAATAAATATTATGTTAATTATTAATATTTTATTTTATTAAAATAAAATTTTTATTTTTTTAACTAATCAAACAGATTTAATTAAAAAAATTCAATAAAAGATATTTATGATATGAAGAAGATTTATATTTATATAAAATCATTAACATAAAATATACTATGTATAAAAATATAATATATATTTTTTAAAAAATAATAATAGAACATAAAATATTTTCTATAAAAATTAATTATATATTTAAAAAATTTAAAATAAAAATTTATAGATAAATATTTTTATTATATATTGAAATATATATTAAAAAATTTTCAATTTTTGAAATAATATTTTTAAAAACATATAACAATATATATAAAAAATATATGAATTGAATGTATTTTTCAATCATAATTGAATATATTAAAAAAATAATTATATATTGAAATTAAATTCATTATTCTTCAAAATCAGTGAAAACAAAATTATTTCTTTTTATTTAAATAAAAATAAAAATTTTTATTAAATCAAATATTAATACATTTCAACAATATTATTGATATAATATTTTTAAGATCAATACATATTCAAACAATTAAGAAAATATTTTTTAAAATGGTTATTTAAGATAATATAGATTCATAATCAGTTATAGATGCATAATTAAAGAAAATAATTGCATTATATAATTATATTGTGACATTCAAAATGTTACAAAATCATAAAATTAATTTAGATACACATTTATTTAAAAAATTATCCTGAATGATATATTTTAAAAAAATTCTTGTTTTATTATTTTTTGATCTTTATCAAAAATAAAATATTTATTAAATATAGTTTTAAAAAAATATTTATACTTGAATAAATTCAATTTGATATTATAATTTTCCCATTAGCATTCACTACTCCTGCAATGATTTTCCCATTATCTAAAGCAATATTTATTTTATCATTATAAAAAGCATTGCTTAAAGCTTTTCCTTCTGACATTATTGTAAAACCACAACCTTTAATTAATATAGCTACACGTTGATAAATCTTTACTAACCAAGGTTTATGAAACATAGAAAATACAATTGGTTCATTTTTTTGAATATTACGGGAAGTTACATTATTTATTATTTCATTTATATTTAAACATATATTTGAAGATAAGGTATCTAATCTTCCTGTCACAATTGTTAGATCATCTAAAGAAATATTTTTACCAAATATAAGATATTGTTTTGCTATAAAATATTTTCCATACATTTGAAGATCAAATTGAATTGATTGACGATGTTTGTTACAAGTAATAATAGCATTAATTCTACCCCACATCGGTGAATGAGGAGATAAAATAATCTTTGGATGATCACACGTTATTTTTATATCTTGTATGTTTTTTATAATTATTTTAAAATTATCAGAATGGACAGGATCTCTTTTTTTTAATAAAGAAAGTAATTTTTGATGAATCAATTTAGAAGTATCAAAATGTTTAACACAAGTTTCATGTCCTATTACTTGTGATATATTGCAAGATACAAGAAATACAATAAAGTATATTATAAAACGCATAAAGTTTTTCCTTAATTAAATTATAATTATTTACTATATTTAAAAGTAGATAAATTAAACATACATATTTTAAATATTGAGGCATAATTAATAATTATAAAATCTATCTCTTGATAGAATTTATAAAATTGAATTAGAATAAATAAAAATATACGTTTTATGTTGTATTTTTGAAAATTTACATTGAAATAATTTAATTATAGTTGAATATTAATATAATTTAAATTATATTATATCTTCAAAAAAAATTTTTATTGATACAGAGGTGTTATGTTTAATAAAATACAAAGTGCATTTCAATTTAATAATACCGCTTTAGATTTAATTACCTATCGACAAGAAATATTAGCATCCAATATAGCTAATTCCGAAACTCCAAATTATAAATCTAAAGATATAAATTTTACGATGGAATTAAAAAAAGCAACGAATGAAAAAATAAATACTCCATCTCTTAAATTATATCAAACATCTGCACATCATATTAGTCATAAATATAATCATACATTACAAAATGTAAAAATAATTAACAATAATATAAAAAATAAAACATTTAACAATAATTCTGTTAATATGAATGTTGAAAGAGTAAAATTTTTAGAAAACACGATGGCATATCAAACAATATTAACACTTTTAAATCATCAAATAAAAAACATGTTTAATGTAATACAAGGATAATATTTATGACATTATTTAATATTTTTAATATTTCAGGTTCAGGTATGAATGTTCAATCAAAAAGAATCAACCTAAATGCTACAAACATAGCTAATATTGACACATATACCATTAAAAATAAAATACCATATCCATATGTTGCGAAACAATTTTCACTGAAATTTGATAATAAAAAAAATGCTTTTATTGGAGGTGTTAAAATAGATAAGATACTATCTGATCCAACACCATTAAAGGTAATATATAATCCTAATAGCCCTATGTCAGATAAAAATGGTTATACTAAAATATCTAATGTTAATGTTATATCTGAAGTAATTGATAGTATTGCCTCAGCACGTAATTATCAAGCTAATATTGAAGTGATCAATACTGTAAAACAATTACTTATAAAAACATTATCAATAGGACAATAGTTCAAAAATGTGAATCAATTGTTTAGGTTATTTAGGTCAATAATTGATTCTCAAAAATAAAATTATACAATATTTATCAAAAAATAATATTGTTAATATAAAATGGTAAATTTAAAATTTATATAAATAATAATGAATTATTAATTATACCAAAAAACATTTATATAATTTATATTTGCTATATCTTAATTAAATTAATTTTGCATAAATATTTTTATATTAAATAAATATTTTATCAGGATATTATAAATGAATTATTCCGAATCTATTAACGGATTACAGATGACATTAGATCAAATTAAAACTATTAGTAACAATATCGCTAACTCCGCTACCAATGGTTTTAAATCTAATAAAATATATTCAAAAGATATCATAACTGAAACTGATCAAAATAATAATGAAAAACATGGATTAGGAGCTATTCAATCTCGAATTCATTCAAATTATTTACCAGGAGATATAAAAAAAACTGGAAAAAATTTAGATTTTTTTATTAATCAAGATGGTTTTTTTCGTTTAGAAGATATTGATGGTTCAATTTATTATACAAGAAATGGAGAATTTTATATTGACAATAAAAATAATTTAGTTAATATGAATGGAATGTATTTAACAGGGTATTTAACAATAGATGAAAAATTTAAAAAAGAACCAGAAATAATTAATTTAAATAAATTTTCAATAATGCCTGCTAAACAAACTACATCAGTCAATGTATCTGCATCACTTAATAAATCAGAACCAATTATAAAACAAAATCTTCAAATTAACAAATCAAACACTTATAATCATAAAAATGATATGATCATATTCGATAATAAATCTCAAATGCATATAATAAGGTTATATTGGAAAAAAATATTTCCGACCGCATGGGATGTCTATTTTTTTGATGAAACAGTAAAAAATAAACAAATAGCAAAATGTACTGTTGAATATAACACAGATATTACTTCAATTGCAAGTAATAATTTTGTTGGTAAAATATTAGAATATAATGGATCAAAAGAATCTAATTTTGAAATTAAATTTGATAATTTTACCCAAAATAATAAAGCAAGTGAATTTGATTTAACGCAACAAAATGGATGTCGCTCTGGTGCATTATATTCATATACTGTTTTAGAAAATGGTAATATAATAGGCAAATATTCTAATCAAAAAAATAATATAGTTGGTAAAATTTCTATAAATAAATTTGCTAATTTAGATGCATTAATTAAAACAAAAGATAATTTATGGAAAATTGATAAGAATTTTTATTCTAATAATTCTAATATTACAGAAGAAAATGATTTACACAGTTTAACTATAGGTGCTTTAGAAACTTCTAATGTTAATATAAATAATGAATTAATTGATCTCATTTCAGCACAAAAAAACTATCAAGCAATCATACAATCAATTAAAATAAAAGATAAAATGATTGGAACATTGATCAATAATTTAAGCTAAACAATTAATTTTTGAGGATCATATAATAATGGATAATACAATACAAACCGCTAAAATAGCAGCTAATCAAACTATTGAAAAACAAGCAATTACAGCAAATAATTTAGCTAATGTTTCTACACCTGGTTTTAAAGCTCAATTGCAATCTTTATTAAAAACTATATCTAATCCTGATGAAACAAACAAATTAATATTAGATTCATTTCAATATGATTTATCTCATGGTGTAATTAGACATACAGAACAACCATTAGATTTAGCTTTACCAGAAAATGGCTGGTTTGTTCTTAGAAATGATCAGTTTGAAGATTTTTATACAAGAAATGGTCATTTTGAAGTTAATGAAAAAGGAGAATTAAACATGAAAGGATTGCATGTGATGGGTCAAAATGGTACAGCAGTCAAAATTCCAGTAAATTCTATTCCGTCTTTTAATAACAAAGGTGAATTTACTACACTAGTAAAAGATAAAAATAAAAGTAAAGAAATCATACTAGGAAGATTAAGAACTGTAAATATATTAGATAATAGCTATTTATATAAACATCCCAACGGATTCTTTAAATTAAAAGATGATTCAGCATCAGTTTGTTCTCAAATTGTTCAAAATAATAAAAAAATTAAACTTTTGCAAGGTGCTTTAGAAGAAAGTAATGTTAATCCTGCTGAAAATGTAATTAATATGATTAATAATACTAGACAATTTGACATGCAAATGAAAATGATATCTGATTGTAGTGATAATGAACAAAAAGCAAATTCAATTTTAAATGTAAATAATTAAAAATAATTACAAGGATAAAATTTTATGATTCCATCTTTATGGATAGCAAAAACTGGTCTAGATGCTCAGCAAATTAACATGAATGTAATCTCTAATAATTTAGCCAACGTGAGTACAAATGGTTTTAAAAAATCTCATGCAATATTTGAAGATCTGATGTATCAAACTCTTCGTCAACCTGGTGTTACATGTTCTAATAATTCAAATATACCTTCTGGACTGCAATTAGGAACAGGAGTGAGACCAATTGCAACCGAAAGAATTCATACTCAAGGAAATTTGTCAAAAACTGGTTCTTCAAAAGATTTAGCTATAAACGGACAAGGTTTTTTTCAAGTTCAATTACCTAATGGTAATATAGCATATACTAGAGATGGTTCTTTTCAAATCGATAAAAATGGTCAATTAGGAACAAGTAGTGGTTTTGCTCTTCAACCTACAGTTAATATTCCATTGCATGCCGTCAATATACATATTGGTAGAGATGGAGCGATTTTTGTTACATTACAAGGTGAAGTGAATCAAAATCAAATTGGTCAATTGAATTTAGTTAATTTTGTAAATAATGCTGGTTTAGAAAGTTTAGGTGAAAATTTATATAAAGAAACTAATGCTTCAGGAAGTCCAGTAGAAAGCGCTCCTGGTTCTAATGGAGCTGGTTCAATTTATCAAGGATTTGTTGAAACTTCCAATGTTAATGTTGCTGAAGAATTAGTTAATATGATACAAACACAAAGAGCATATGAAATAAATAGTAAATCAATAAATAGTTCTGATCAAATGTTACAAAAATTATCTCAATTATAATATATTATAAAAATCACAAAATTTATTATCCATTTAATAAGACAATGTATATTATAAATAACATATGATAATTTAAGGTAATTTTACTGTGTCCAAGTCGTTTATTTTAAAAACTAAAATCTTTTTAGTATTTAGTTTAATACTATTTTTGAATGGTTGTTCATCTATTCCTTATGATCAAAGATTAGAAACAACCATTCAAAATCCAAAAAATATTTATTCATCAATTCCTAATGATGTTAATGTTCAAGAAAAAAATAATTATTCTTTATTCGAGGATTATAAAGCTCATAATATTGGGGATACTATGACAGTTGTATTACAAGAAAATGTTAGTGCTAGTAATAGTTCTTCTTCAAATATTACTCGTAATGGCAACAGTAATATTGGTGTAACTGCTTTTCCTAATCCATTTAATTTAATTGGCAATAATCATAAAAATCAAGCTGAATTTAACACTGTTGGAAAACATGATTATTCCGGGAAAGGTAGTAGTACTGCTAAAAATATTTTTACCGGTATTATTACAGTTACTGTTAGTAATATATTGCCTAATCGAAATATGCAAGTATATGGAGAAAAAACTATTACTATTAATAAAGGAACAGAAAAAATTATTTTTTCTGGAATAGTTAACCCCCAAACAATAGGAAGTAATAATTCAGTTATTTCTACTCAAGTAGCAGATGCTCATATTGAATATATTAGTAATAATTATGTAAATAATACAAATCATATGGGTTGGTTACAACGTTTATTTTTTAAAATATCACCAATGTAAAATTATTTTATGTTGAATATAATATAGTTGTAATAAATTATCTGTATAATATAATTTATGAAATATTTAGTATATTTACTGATTGAATATAAATTAAAATATTTTCTTATTTTAATTATTAAATTTTTACATTTAACTACATAAACCTAATATTTTTAATTTTATAATTATTTTAAATGATTATAATAAAATATTATTTAATTAATTTATTAGGTTTGTAGTAATTATTAATTAAAAATATATTTTTATTATTATTATAATATTCAAAATATTATTTTGCATTCATTTGTAAAGGTATATTATGCGTAATTTATTTTTAAAATCTTTTGTATCTTTGTTAATATTATTTTATAGTTCAATTACTTATGCTGATAGAATTCGAGATTTAACTACTATTCAGGGGCTACAAGAAAAAAAACTAATTGGTTACGGATTAATTATTGGTTTAAATGGTACTGGAGATGAACTCAATCAATCACCATTAACTAGTCAAGCTATTACAAACATGTTGTTCAAATTAGGTATTGCAACATCGAATGAATCTAATACTAGATTAAAAAATACTGCTTCTGTCATAGTAACTGCTACATTACCTCCTTTTATCCACAAAGGACAAAAAATAGATATTTTAGTTTCTTCATTAGGAAATGCTAAAAGCATTAATAAAGGAAGGTTACTCATGACTTCTTTAAAAGGAAATGACAATATTACATATGCATTAGCTCAAGGTCAAGTATCATGTAATGAAACCGATGATTTGGAAGCTAAAAATGTTTTTTTAAGACCATTTCAAAATATGAATGGAGGAACCATCAGACAAGGTGCTGTGATTGATGTAGAATCAAACACCAATTTTGGTGATAATGGTATTATTGATCTTCAATTAAATGAAGAAGATTTTAGTTTGTCGCAAAATATTAGTGATTCTATTAATATAAAATATCCAGATACAGCTATTCCATTAGATTCTAGAACAGTACAATTAAGCACTCCAGAAAACAGAGCAGCCCAAATTAGAATGTTGTCTAATATTCAAAATATAGATATAAATATACCTATTCAAGATGCTAAGATTGTTATCAATTCAAAAACAGGTTCAATAGTTATCAATCATGATGTCACCTTGGGAAATTGTGCTATTTCTCATGGTAATTTTTCTATAGTTATTGAAAAAGATGAATTGTTACTTCATAAAAATAAAAATGTAACCAATAATCAAACATGGCAATCTCCTGAAGAAAATAATGAATCAATTCCTGATAATCAAACTATCAAACGAAATCAAAAAAATAATTTAAACAATATTATTCGTGCTTTAAACTCATTAGGTGCCAAACCATATGAATTAATTTTAATTTTACAATCAATGAAAGATGCAGGTTGTTTACATGCAAAACTGGAGATTATTTCATGAAAAACATATTATCAATAATGGAATCACCAAGTGATATCATTGTTCAAAAAACATTTAATTTATTTCAAAACCAAAAGACGATAAATGCGTCAAAACAACTAATTGAATCAGGAAAACAAATTGAAAGTATATTTTTAACAATGATTTTAAAAAGTAGCTATTCTTCAGAATTATTTAAAAATAATTTGTTTCATAGCGATCAATCAACAATGTATTCAGAAATATATAATCAAACAATATCTCAAAATATCAGTGAAAAAGGTTTAGGATTAGCAGAATTTATAGAAAAACAAATGTTAATATTACAACCGAATATAAAATAAAGAAAATTGTATAATATATTTATCAATACATATTAATATATTTTAATTGTATTATTTGTGTAATAATTTAAGGAAAGAAATGAATACAGTAATCAATTCATCAATTAATGCAATACATGATATACAAATGTCTTTAAATAAAAATATTAAAAATGTAGAAAATATTAATACATCTAACATTAATATTAAAAATGTAAATAATGATCCAAAAAATGAAAAATCAAACATTGATAGAACAAATTTAGATAAAAATCGCAATCCTATCTACTACTCAGAATCTCCTAAAAAAATAAACGATCCTGACCAAGAAGAAGAAATGAATGAAATCGATGAAGAAGAAATGAATTTTACTGATGAAGAAGAAATCAATGAATATAGTGAAAAAAATGATAATACTGAATTATTAATAAAAAATGTATATCATTTAAATTCTATTCAACAATCTGAAGAAGCAGAATGTATTAAGATAAATGAACTTAATACAATATTAGAAAAACACCAAAATATATTTTATAAATTTATCCCAGAATTTCATTCTTGTGTTAAAGCGGCAATTAAAGACAAGATTGGTACGCATTTTAGTCCAAACACAATATCATCTGCTCAAAAAGTTATACAAGAATTTCAAAGTCTTAATAAAGATTTAAATTTTTTATATAATAAAATTAATTATAGTATAAATTATTATGTTATGAGAATCAATCAAATTATTAATTCTATTATCAATATCAATAAATCTATTCAAGATAATTTATATTTAAAACAATCAAAAGACATTGATAAATCGAATGATTTACAAAAATTTTTACAATTAAGAACAAATAAAATTAATCAATTAAATAAAATTATTGGAACTGAAGAAAAAATACAAGATAATAATTATATTTTGACTATTAATAATAAATTTAATTTAATTCATAATTTACACACCAATAAATTAATTGTTGCTGAAGATGAATACTATGATAATCAATTTAGTATAGGATATATTGAACCAAAAAATGAAAAAATCATATTAATAGAAAGATTAATAACTACCGGTGTATTAGGTGGACTATTAAAATTTCGTCATGATACATTAAGTCACGCAAAAAGTAAAATTGGTCAGTTAATAGTTAATTTTACATATAGTTTTAACGATCAAAATAAATCTGGTTATGATATTAACAATCGTGATGGAAACAATTTTTTTTCCAAGATTGTGCCTGATGTTAAACCTAATAAAAATAATCAATCAGATATATTATTAATTTCTGCATGGAATGATTCTAGTATTGCTAAACCAGAACAATATAAATTAACATTTGTTAATTCTAATCAATGGAACATCAAAAAAATTTCTGATAATAAAAATATTGATTATATAAAAATTGATTTAAATAAAAATACATCATGTATCATATTTGATGGAATAAAAATAAAATACCCAAAAGATAAATTAATTAATAATGATCAATACATTGTAAAAACTCAAGATGATATCATTAATAAATTACATGTAGGAGCAACAACTTCTACTAAAATTGGTTTATATAAAAATTTTTTTGATACTGAAGATTATTCATTTAATGCTCAAAATATAATTGCTTTAAATGATGGAATATTAGTAGAACACAAAGAAACATTAAATGATTCATATGATAATTTGAAAAATCAAATACAAAAAAAAATAGCAATATTAAGTTTAAATCATAAACAAAAAAAATCAATGACAAAAGTATTAAAATATCATAAAGTTAAAAAACCTAATCCTATTAATTTAGATGAAATATATAAAGACACTACTGATTTACATAATAGTTATATGGCTAATACAAAAGTATTAAAAATCGAAAATAATATTGAAGATCAAATAATAAATATATTTAATTAATAACATTGATTAAAATTCAATTCTCAAAAATAAAATTGTCATATATATTAATTCTTTAATTAATATATATGACAAAACTATCAAATTTAAAAATAAAATATAATCATGATAATCATATTTTTAATTTTTAAATTTTATTATAATAATTTATTTTTATATTTTAAAAATTGGAGAACTTGAACGATTTTTTGCTACATGTCCTCCTGCAGCTCTATATTTTTTGTTGATTAATATTGAATATGATTTTATTTGATGAATATATAATTTTTTATTTTGCATATAAAATGAAATTTTTGTGACTGGAGCACTAGATTGTTCTTTTTTTTTAATTTTTTTAAAACATTTTTTTTTAGAAATTGATAATATTGATTTATTTGAATTTTTTTTTATAAAATTTAATCGATTACAATGATTAACTGGATAATTATTTAAAAAAAATAATTTTTTTTTGTTATTATTTATTAATGGTTGAAAGAAATTCTTTTGATAACCATTATTTTTAATAATTTTTTTATTTGATAAAATTAAATTTGTTTTTTTTTGAATTACACTATTTTTGATTTTTTTTAATACTAAATTAATTTGATAATAATATATCTCTAGTAAAATTAATAAACTAATACAATCTAAATTATTTTTTAAACAAGATTTAATAAATGATAATTGAGGATATTGTATCAATGTCAGTGCTAATTTTTGTTCAGGAGATAATACAGAAAGCATACTAGATGATATGACCTTTTTTAATTGTTTTTTATAATAATTTTTATTTTCATAACGGATATTTAATAAAATATTTTTTAATAAATTAAATTGATTAAAAATAATATTTATAGAATTGATATTATTATAATTTCTTTTTTGATTTATTTTTTTAATTTTTAATTTTTTAGATACTATTGATGAATTTATTAGTAATGGAAAACCATTATTTTTTGTTACTAATTGTAATTGTTTGCTTTTTAATATATTATTTTTTTTAAAATATTTTTTTTTATGTGCTATTAAAAATAAATTATATTCTTTAAGTGTATTTAAATATTTTAAAATATTATAATTTTTTTCCAATGAAAAATATTTATTTTTTAATATTTTTTTATAAAAATTATTTTTTTCAAAATTATTAATATAATTTATTTTTTGTACATCATTTAAATCAAATATTTTTGCATGTATTTTAAATGGATTTTTTTGATTGGATTGAATAATTAAATTTTTATTTTGATATTGTTTTTTACTTTTAAAAAAAATAATTTTTTTCCAATTAAATTTATGTAATAAATATTTTTTATGTTTTTCTATATTTTTATTTTTAATTTTTTTTATATTAAAAAATAATATATTATTAAATAATAATAATATTTTTTTTATAATTTTATTTTTAAAAATAATATTTTGAATACCAAAAAATTGTTTAATAATTTTTTGGTATTTTATTTTAAAAAAATTTTTTTTAATATTGAATTGCATATTAGAAATAGTTTTATCTGAAAACATTTGATATTGTTGTTGTTTTTTTTCTAACATTGATTGTGTTGAATAACTATTTTGTTTATGATAATATAATTTTGATAAATTATAACTAATTTTTTTTATATTTTCTCCTTTTCGAATACGAGTAATAGAATAATTAGGTGTTTCAATATGTTTGCTAGGAACAATAATAGTTCTTCCACCTAGTTGACGTTTTTCAATATTATTAACTTCACTTCGTTTCTCATTTAATAAATAACATGCGATTTCTATAGGAACAATAGCATGAACAGCATAAGTATTTTCTTTAATAGCTTCTTCTTCTATTAATCTTAATATAGATAGAGATAATGATTCATTATCTCTAATAGATCCAGTGCCACTACATCTGGAACAAACATGATAACTAGATTCTCCTAAAGATGGACGTAATCTTTGACGAGACATTTCCAATAATCCAAAACGAGAAATATCACTAATTTGAATACGTGCTCTATCATGTTTAACAATTTCACGTAATTTGTTTTCAATAGATTTTTGATTCTGAAATAATGTCATATCAATAAAATCAATAACTATTAATCCTCCTAAATCCCGTAATCTTAATTGACGAGCAATTTCATAAACAGCTTCTAAATTTGTATTAAAAGCAGTTTCTTCAATATCTAATCCTTTAGTCGAACGAGATGAATTAACATCAATTGCAGTTAATGCTTCTGTATTATCAACAACAATTTCACCTCCTGAAGGTAATCTCACTTCTCTTTTAAATGCTGAGCTAATTTGTGATTCAATTTGATAATAACTAAACAAAGGTATTGAACCCTTATATAACTTTATTTTACTAGAGAAATCTAACCTTCCTAATAAATGAATATATTGATAAGCAAATTCTAGAATTTTAGGGTTATCAATTATAATTTCACCTATATCTTGACGTAAATAATCTCGAAAAGAACGTAAAATAATATTACTTTCTTGATGTAATAAAATAGGGGATGAATTTATTTTCGCTAGATCTTGAATTGAATTCCATAATTGTAATCTAAAATTTAAATCCCATTGTAAAATTTCAATTGATTTATTCAATCCTGCTGTACGAATAATAATTCCCATATTTTGAGGTATAGATAATGATAGTATGATTTCTTTTAATTTTATTCTATCAAGTCCTGTAATTCTTTTCGATATTCCTATTGTTTTATTATTATTTGGCATAAGTACTAAATAACTGCCAGCTAAACTAATAAAAGTAGTTAATGCTGCTCCTTTATTACCTCTTTCTTCTTTATCAATTTGAACTATTATTTCTTGTCCTTCTTTTAAAAAATTTTTTATATTAAAATTTGAATCTAATGAATAATCTTGAGATAAATAACTATGAGAAATTTCTTTTAATGGTAAAAATCCATGTTTTTCTAATCCATAATCAACAAAAACAGCTTCTAAACTAGGTTCAATTCTAGTAATTTTACCTTTGTAAATATTAGATTTTTTTTTCTCTTGACCTGGAATTTCAATATCTAAATCGTATAATCGTTGTCCATCTACAAGAGCAACTCGTAATTCTTCTTTTTGAGTAGCATTAATTAACATTCTTTTCATGATATCAATCTCTCGTATTATTTTAAAATTATAATACATTTTAACAAACAAAATATTATTTAATTCAAGTCTAAATATTGAATGTTTTAAATAATACAATTATATATTTTTATTGTATTATTTTATTATTTTTTTAAAAAATTATTTTTGAAAAAGTAGAATACTAATAATATGCTCTCTAGTAATATAATTTTAAAAAATTACATTACTAGAGAGCATATTATTAGTATTCTACTTTTTCAAAAATAATTTTTTAAAAAAATAATAAAATTTATCTTTTTAAATTATATAAAATATTAAATATCAATAATAACATTATTTATTAACCAAATAAGAATTGTTAATATTTTTTATTAATCAATTGATTTTTTTCAATAAAAATATTGCAATAATTAATTAAATTTTAAATTTGACTTAAATTAATTAATTGAATATTATAAAAGACATATTGTAAAATATTTATATTAAAAACAATACTAAAATGAAAATTTTTTATTTGAAATATACATATTTTTATAAAAATTAAATATATATGAAAAAAATAACTAGTAAAGTAGTTTTTATAAATGTTACTGAAGATATGACACCACAAAGAATTGATAATTATTTATTTTCTAAATATAAAAAAATACCAAAAGATATGGTTTATAAAATTTTAAGAAAAGGTAGAATTAGAATTAATAAAAAAAGAATACTACCAAGTTATAAATTAAAAAAAGGAGATATTATTCGCATTCCTCCTATTCAAACCAATGATATAAAAACATATCCAAAAATAATAAACAATCATGAAATAATAAAATTATCAAATCAAATCTTATTTGAAGATGATTATTTAATTATTATTAATAAACCATCTGGAATTGCAGTACATGGAGGCAGTGGTGTGAGTAATGGAGTTATAGAAAAATTTAGATTATTAAGACCTGATTCAAAAAAATTAGAATTAGTACACAGAATTGATAAAGAAACTTCTGGAATTTTAATTATCTCTAAAAAACATTTTGCTTTAAAAGAATTACATCAACAATTAAGAGAAAAAAAAATAAAAAAAAAATACATTACATTTGTTCATGGTCAATGGCCATATAATACTAAAATAATAAAAGTCCCTTTATTAAAAAAAAAGGGTATCTCAACAATGAATAAAAACCAAGTATATGTAAATAATTCCGGAAAAATTTCAGAAACATATTTTAAAATTATAAAAAATTATCCAAAAACTACTCTAATTTCTGCTTTTCCAAAAACTGGACGTACTCATCAAATTCGCGTACATGCTTTACATGCAGGCCATCCAATAGTATTTGATCATCGATATGGTTCCAGTCAGTTAGATTTAGAAATCAATAAAAACAATCATTTATCTAAAAGATTATTATTACATGCACAAAGTATAACGTTTATACATCCTTATTCAAAAAAAAAAATGTATATAGAAGCTCCATTAGATCATACATTTAAACAATGTTTTGATCTATTTAATTAAAATGGATATGATTGAAATTCTTATAATATTATTTACTTATTTCAGGGGGAAAAATGGCTGTTCAAAAAAATAAACCTACTAGATCAAAAAGAGGAATGCGAAGATCACATGATTCTATTCAATTACCAACATTATCTATAGATAAAAAATCTGGTGAAATTCATCGCAGACATCATATAACTCAAAAAGGATATTATAAAGGTAAGAAAGTTATTGAAAAATAATTTAATAAAATTTATATATATATTTATTAAGATATATAAAATTTATGCAAAAAAAAATATATAAAAATATTTTATATATTAATATAAAAAATAATTTTTTAATATTCATTTTTATAAATATTATAAAAGTATGATTTTATCAAAGGACACTTAATATGACTTTTGCAATGATTTTTCCAGGACAAGGGTCACATAATTTTGATTTGTTAAAAAAAATATCATTATATAATTCTATAATTAAAAAAACGTTTGATGAAGCTTCTTATTATATCAATTTTAATTTATGGAAATTAATCCAGAAAAAAAATTTAGATATAATGAATTATAATAAATATATTCAAGCAATAATATTAACTACTTCCGTATCTATTTATAGATTATGGAAAAAAAAAATAAAAATAAATCCAAATATAGTAGCTGGTCATAGTCTAGGTGAATATTCTGCTTTAGTATGTGCAAAATGTATTCATTTTTGTGATGGATTAAAAATAGTAATGATTAGAAATCAACTAATGAAAGATGCTATGATTAGAAAACCAGGAAGAATGATCGCTATAATTGGTTTAAAAATAAATATCATAAAAAATATATGTTATAAATTTTCAAAACAAGAAATAGTTTCTATAGCATGTATTAATTCTGAATTAGAAGTTGTGATTTCAGGAAACAAAAAAAGTGTACAATTAGCTGGAGAAGAGTGCAAAAAATATGGTGCTAAAGCAATATTTAAATTATCTATGCACATTGCTTCACATTGCCAATTAATGAAATCTGCCGCAATTAAGTTATTGGATGTAATAAAAAAAATAATATTCCATAAACCATTATTTCCAATAATCAACAATATTGCAGTTAAGTGTGAAACCTCTGGTGAAAAAATTAAAATTGCTTTAATAAAACAATTATATCAACCTGTTTTCTGGAAACAAACAATTGAATATATTATTTCCAAAAAAATACCATTAATATTAGAAATAGGTATAAGTAACGTTTTAACTAATTTAAATAAAAACTTAATAAATATACTTTCTATATCTTTATCAAATCAAAACAATTTTTTAAAAGCAAAAAAATATCTAAAAAAGGAGAATTATTAAATTGAAAAACAACATTGCTTTAGTTACAGGAGCAAATAGAGGAATTGGCAAAGTTATAGCAGAAAAACTAAAAAAAAAGTAAAAATGGTTATTGGAACAGCTACTACTCAATCAGAAGTAGAAAAAATTAATAAATTTTTAAAAAATCATGGCATAGGTACAATATTAAATTTTGAAAATTCTCTTTCTATAGATAATACTATAAATATGATTTATAAAAATTTTGGTTCTATTGATATATTAATTAATAATGCTGGAATTAACTATGATAAACTATTAATGAATATTAATTTGTTTGAATGGAATAAAATTATCAAAATTAATTTAACTTCAGTATTTCATATTTCAAAAAATGTTATAAAAAATATGATAAGGAAAAAACAAGGAAGAATTATTACCATTGGATCTATTATTGGTCAGATTGGGAATATTGGTCAAACAAGTTACGCAGCTACTAAATCTGGTATCATAGGATTTCACAAATCACTTGCTTTAGAAGTAGCAAGATATGGTATTACTGTAAATATAATTGCACCTGGTTTTATAAAAACTAATATGACTAATAATTTAAACAATATTCAAAAAAAAAAATATTTATCTAAAATTCCTATGAATAGATTTGGACACGCTAATGATATTGCGAATGCTGTAATTTTTTTAGCATCCAATAAATCCGCATATATTACTGGTCATATCTTACATGTTAATGGTGGAATGTACATGAATTAAATTTAATTATGGTTAATAATAAATAGATAAATAATATTATACTTTACTATATCCAGTTATTTATAATATTATTAATATATTTTATTTATTAATTAAATATAGGAAAATCTATTATGATAAACAATATTGAAAATAAAATTAAAAAAATTATTTCAAATCAATTGGAATTACCATTTAAAAAAATATTAAACACAGATTTTTATACTAAAAATTTACATGCTGATTCACTCGATATTATTGAATTAATTATGTCTTTTGAAAAAGAATTTAATATTCAAATTTCTGATGAAGATGCAGAACAATTGACTAACGTACAAAATACTATCGATTATATATACAATAAAATAAATAATTAAAAATATTTATTTTGAATAAAAATAATATTTTGAATTAATATAAACATAAATTTATTAAATATGAATTTAAAAAAATAATTTTATAAAATAATATTAATAAAATATAAAAATATAAAATTAAAATAATAATTGTTCTTGAAAAAAATCATTAAATTCTATAATATTTTTGATTTTTATCCATATAATATATATATTATATATAAAAAAAAATCGTAATTATCATGTATAAAAAATTTTTTAATAACAAATTTATTGTGGTTGAAGGAATCGAAGGTGCTGGAAAGAAACATGCTTGTTTATTGATTAAACAAATTTTAAAAATGAATGGAATAAAAAATGTTATTTCTATTAGAGAACCAGGAAGTACTGCTATTGCTGAAAAAATTAGAATATTAATTAAAGAACAACATTACAAAGAAAAAATAATAAATATTACTGAATTATTATTAATATATGCAGCAAGAACACAATTAATAGAAACAATAGTCAAACCAGCGCTAAAAAAAGGAAAATGGATTATCAGTGATAGACATGATTTATCATCTTTTGCATATCAAGGCGGAGGATCTGGTATAAGTTCTAAAACAATTTCAAAAATAAGAAAAATTTGTTTAAAAAATTTTTATCCTGATTTAACTGTCTATTTGGATGTAGATCCTGAAATTGGTTTAAAAAGAGCGTTTTCTAGAGGAAATGTAGATCGAATAGAAAAAAAAAATATAAATTTTTTTATTAGAACTAGAGAACGTTATTTAGAATTAATTTCTAAAAACCCAAAATCAATTACAATCAATGCAAACAAAAACCTCTATATTGTTCAACAAACAATTTTAAAAAAAATAAAAAAATGGCTAAAAATACAAACATAAATTTATTTCCATGGCAATACATTCATTATAATAATATTATTTCACAACATCAAATGAAAAAAAGTCATCATGCCATAATAATTAAATCCAATCAAAATATAGGAACATTTGAATTAATATGGAACATCAGTAAATGGATTTTATGTACTAATAAACAAGAAAAAAACAGTTGTAATAAATGTAATAGTTGTATTTTAATGAACAATAACAATCATCCAGATTGGTATCATATAAAAAAAAAAAATACACCATAACATCGGAATTAATAATATTCTATATTTAATAGAAAATATATCTAAAACATCTCAACAAGGCATTGCTAAAATTTGTTTTTTTTCTCATGCTGAAAAATTAACTGAAAGTGCTATAAATGCATTATTAAAAATAATAGAGGAACCACCAAAAAATACTTGGTTTTTTTTTGAAAATAATAATAATTTAAGTTTACACCATACATTAAAAAGTCGTTGTATTATATGGAATGTATTTCCACCTTCAGAGCAAGTAGGAATAAAATGGTTAAAAACAAAAATTACATTACCAAAAAAAATGTACGCAACATCTTTAAAAATTTGTGATTATTCTCCTATTCAAGCAGAAAAATTATTTTCTCAATTACTTTGGGAAAAAAGATTAAACTTTTATAATCAATTAGAAAATTCTATAAAAACAAATAATATGATAAAATTACTAGTTTATTTTAATCATGATCATAAAAAAATTATTTTTTGGATTTGTTCATTATTACTTGATGTTATCAAATGGAAACATAAATTATACACATTAATAACTAATATAGATAAAGTTGAATTAATTACACAATTATCTCAAATTAATTCTTTTAAATATTTAAACAAGTCCATTCAATCATGGATAAAATGCCGTTATAAATTAATTACTATCAATGGAATTAACCATGAATTAATTATCGTAGAACAATTATTGTATTGGCAATATATATCAAATACATTTAATTAATTTTATAAACATTAGAGAAAAAAACTTTATGTTATTTATCGACAGTCATTGTCATTTAGATCAATTAAATTATAGTAAATTATACAAAAACATCGATGATTTATTTAAAAAAGCATATAATAATCATGTAAAATTATTTTTATCTGTTTCTACTTCCTTAAAAAATTTTCAAAATTTATTAAAACTCTTTCCTAATCAAAAAAATATATTGTATTCTTGTGGAATCCATCCATTAAATTGTGATTTAGAAATTATTGATTTAATAAAATTAAAAAGATTTTCTATGTATAATCAAGTAATTGCCATTGGTGAAACTGGTTTAGATTATTATTATCAAAAAAACAAAAAAAAACCACAACAATATTTATTTAGAAAACATATACAAATAGCCAAAAGTATCCAAAAACCAATCATAGTACACTCTAGACAAGCAAAAGAAGATACAATAAAAATATTACAAGAAGAAAATGCTCAATTTTGTCAAGGTATACTACATTCTTTTTCTGAAGATGTTCAATTTGCTAAAAAGTTATTAGATATAGGTTTTTACATTTCATTTTCAGGAATGATTACTTTTAAAAATTCAGATATAATTAGAAAAGTTTTAAAATATATTCCTATAGATTCTTTATTAATAGAAACTGATTCACCTTATTTAACTCCAGTGCCTTATCGAGGACAAGAAAACCAACCTAGTTATTTGTATGATATTGCAAAATATATATCATGTCAGAAAAAAATTAACATAGAATATTTATCAGAAATAACTACAAATAATTTTTGTAAACTATTTAATATCAATATATCTGAAATTTTAAAATAAAATAATAAAAAATTAGTATAAATCTGTCAATTCACATTAAATAAATATTAAAAATTATAAAAAAAATATTTAAATACAATCTAATTTATAGATTAGATTTATACCAGGAGTTTGACAATAATATGTTTAACAATTCATTTGCAAACCTGCAAAAGGTAGGTAAATCTCTTATGCTTCCAGTTTCTGTATTACCCATTGCTGGAATTTTATTAGGTATTGGATCTGCTAATTTGCATTTTATACCATTAATTATATCACATATTATGGCTGAAGCAGGTAGTTCAGTATTTACTAATATGCCATTAATTTTTGCTATTGGTGTAGCATTAGGATTTACTAAAAATGATGGTGTATCAGCATTAGCTTCTGTCGTATCATATGGAATTATGACACATACTTTATCAGTTGTAGCACCAATGATTTTACATATAGATGCAATAACAATAGATAAACAACATTTATGTGATACTGGTATTGTGGGAGGGATTATTGTTGGTATTGTTTCTTCTTATTTATTTAACATATGCCATCACATTCAATTGCCAGAATATTTAGGATTTTTTACAGGTAAAAGATTTGTACCCATTGCTTCTGGACTAGCATCTATAATTTTGGGAATTGTATTAGCATTTATTTGGCCACCAATCGGTCATATGATAAAATCTTTCTCTTCATGGGCTGCTTATCAAAATCCTTTATTAGCATTTGGTATTTACGGTATAGTAGAACGAATGTTAGTACCTTTAGGGTTGCATCATATTTGGAATGTACCATTTCAAATGCAAATTGGAGAATACACTAATTCTATTGGACAAGTTTTTCATGGTGATATTGCAAGATATATGGCTGGTGACCCTACAGCAGGAAGACTATCTGGTGGTTTTTTATTTAAAATGTATGGATTACCTGGAGCTGCATTAGCTATATGGAAATGTGCTAAAAAAACCAATCAAAAAAAAATAGGAGGTATTATGATTTCTGCTTCCTTAACTGCTTTTTTAACTGGAATTACAGAACCAATAGAATTTTCTTTTATATTAGTAGCACCAGTACTATATGTCATTCATTCAATCTTATCTGGTTTAGCTTTTACTATATGTGCTTTTTTAGATATGAAAGCTGGTACTAGTTTTTCTCACGGTTTAATTGATTTTATAATATTAAGTGGTAATAGTAATAAAATATGGTTATTTCCAATTATTGGATTTATGTATACATTAACATATTATTTGATTTTTTATATTTTAATCAAAAAATTTAATCTTAATACACCAGGAAGAGAAAAAATAATTTCAAATAAATTTAAAAATAACGATGAAATAGCATTAAATTTAATAACTATTTTAGGTAAAAAAAACAATATTAGCAATCTAGATGCATGTATTACCAGACTTCGTATTTCTGTTGTAGAAATATCTAAAGTAAATAAAAATGAATTAAATATGATTGGTGCTTCTGGTATTATTATATCTGGAACAGGAATTCAAATTGTTTTTGGAACCAAATCGGACAAAATTAAAAATTTAATGGAAAAATATATGAATAATTAACCAAATAAAAAATTTTACACAAGGTAAAAATAAAAATACTTAACCTTGTGTAATCATTAATTGTAATATTAAAACATAACAAAGATAAATTTATTTTTCTAAAATAAAAGTATTCTTATATAAGGCGATATTTATGACGGAAGAACAAACTATTTTCCATAAGATTATTCAAGGAAAGATTAAAGCTGATATCATCTATCAAGATAAATATCTTATGGCTATTAAAGATATTAATCCTCAATCTCCAGTACATATATTAATTATTCCAAAAACATATATACCTAATTCTAATTATATTAATAAAACAAATAAAAAATTATTTGGATACATGTTTTACATTGCTATAAAAATAGCAAAAAAAATTAAAATTGATAAAGATGGATATAGAATTATATTAAATTGTAATAAAAATGCTGGACAAGAAATTTTTTATTTACATATACATCTATTAGGTGGTAAAAATTTAGGTACATTATTAAATAATAAATAATATATATATTTAAATTTAACATTATATTTTTAAAATAAATCAATAATGAATAATTTTAAAATTACAACATATAATATATATTAATTTTTTATATAAAAATATGTATATTTAATATATATCTTAATATATATTTTATGCCTAAATCATAGATAATTAAATTAAGGATGTAAATAAGTTTAAATTATATAAATATTTTTATTTTAATTAATAAAAATATTATTTATTGATATATTTTATATAAAAATTATTATTGAATATAAAAATACATTTTTATTAATGATAAAAAAAAATAATTTAATCATTAAAAATAAAATAATTAAATTAAAATTGAAAATTTTTTACTGTACGTGGAAAAGGAATCAAATCTCTAACATTAGATAATCCTGTAATATAAGCAATCAATCTTTCAAATCCTAAACCAAATCCTGAATGTGGAACTGTCCCGTAACGACGAAGATCAAGATACCACCAATAATCTTGATCATTTAAACCTAATTCCTTTAATCTATTTTTAAGAAAATCAATTCTATCTTCTCTTTCTGATCCACCAATAATCTCACCTATTCCTGGTAATAAAATATCAACTGCAGCAACTGTATTTCCATCATCATTTAATTTCATATAAAAAGCTTTTAATTCTTTTGGATAATTTTTAATAATTACTGGTTTATTATTAAAATAAGAAACAATATATTTTTCATGTTCAGAGAATAAATCTATACCAAAAAAAACTTTTTCTTGAAATTTTTCTTTAGATTTTAATAAAATATCAATAACATCAATATAGTCAATATTGGTAAAATCTTGAATTAAAAAATTTTCTAATCTATTTTTTATTTTTTGATCAATATATTGTGATAAAAAATTTATTTCATGAAAACAATTTTTTAATACAATATTAACTACATATTTTAATATAGATTCAGCTAAAAATATAATATTTGTTAAATTTGAAAAAGACTGTTCTACTTCCAGCATCCAAAACTCGGCTAAATGACGACTAGTATTAGAATTTTCTGCACGAAATGTAGGACCAAAAGTATATACTTTAGATAAAGAACAAGCATATGATTCTAAAGTTAATTGCCCTGAAACAGTTAAAAAAGATTCTTTACCAAAAAAATCTTTTTTAAAATTCACAGATCCATCTTGATTTTTAGGTATTTTATTAAAATCAAAAGTAGATAGACGAAACATCTTACCTGTACCTTCAGCATCAATGCCAGTAATAATTGGTGTAGGTATCCAATAATATTTTTTTTGATCTAAAAATAAATGTAAAGATTGCATCACACAATGTCTAATTCTTGTTATAACGCCTATTAAATTTGTTCTAGATCTTAAGTGAGTCATAGTACGTAAAAATTCCAGACTATGTTTTTTATTAGATATAGGATATGTATCTGGTTGATCAATCCATCCTGTTATTTTAATATTTTGAGAAACAACTTCATATTTTTGTTTATTACCTTTAGATAAAATTAATGTTCCGTGAACAATGACAGAGCAACCAACAGTTAATTGTAATATATTTGTATAATTAGATAATGTATTATTAGCTATAATTTGCATAGGATCGCAAGTAGAACCATCATAAATATCTAAAAAAGAAAAACCTAATTTCGAAATTCTTTTATTTTTAATCCAACCGCAAATTACAATTTTATCATTGATTTCAATTTTATCTTCATATATATCTATTATAGACACAATCTGCATATTTATTTATACCTTATATCTATATAATGAATATTTTATTAATAAAATATTTTTTCTTAAAAAATAAATATATTAAAAGTATATTATTTTGAATGAATAAATTAAGATTAATATTATTATTAATATTTATATATTTTTCTATTTTATAAATACTATTAAATATTGAATGCATTTCTTAAAGATATCATAAATGATGAATCTAAACAAAATGTTTTACCAGGACTATCGGATATTTTTGCTACTGGTTTATTATTACAAGAAACTAATTTAATTACAATGTTTAATGCATGAACATCTGGAATATCACATGTTAATTGAGTTCCTAAACCAAATACTATTTGAATTTTATGCTTAAAAGTTTGATACAAATGAATAATATTATTAAAATTTAAATTATCTGAAAATAATAATGTTTTAGTTAATGGATCTATTCCTAATTTCTGGTAATGCATAATAGCTTTTTCTCCCCATTCTAAAGGATCTCCAGAATCATGTCTAATACCTTGATATTTTTTTGATAAATCATATTCAAAATCTTTTAAAAATGAATCCATATTAATACAATCTGTCAATGCAATATTTAAATAATCATTATAAAATTCCAACCAAATATTTAAAGCTAATTTTTGACTAGAAGATAATATTTTACTAATTTGTTGATGAGCTTGAAACCATTCATGAGCTTGTGTTCCAAATGGCGTTAATTTAAAAATACGAGCGAAATGATAATTACTTGTACCAATAAACCAAGGAAATTTGTTTTTTAATATTTCAATAATAGAAAAATGAATTTTATATGAAAATCTTCTTCTCGTTCCAAAATCTATTATCTTTAATTTAGATAATTCAATATTCTTAGTCAAATGATTAAAATTTAATATTTTTTTATGAAGATAATCAATAGCTATTCTTTTATTAATATTAGGATAACGATCGCGATTAACTAATTCACTAATTAATGATAAAATAGGAACTTCCCATAAGATTACTTCTTTCCATAAACCCATAATTCTAATATTTAATTTTCCATGAATATTAGTTATTTTTACTTGAGAAACATCAAAACGAAATTTTTTCAACCAAGTTAAATATTCCAAATGGAAATATGGAAAAGACAAAAGATAATTATATTCATCATGACTAAGATATAAATTAGACATCATTTGAATCTGTTCTTTTAATAAATCTATATATTTACCTAATAAATTTTTACCTCTACAAATAAATTCTGATACTACTGTTACTGTACTATATTTAAAAAAAACAAGTTGTTGCATATGTATTTTATAAGCATCAGTATCTAAAAAATATTTTAAAATAGGAGAATCATGTTTTTTCATATTATACTTAATCATTTTCATATTTAATTTTTTATAAAAATAGAATATTAATATTAAAAATATCAATATTAACTAATATACATATTTTTATATGTATTTATATTCATAAAATAATAATAAAAATATTTTTTTAACCTACATAAATACATATCAAAAATAAAATAAATATCAAAAGTAAAATATTTTTTATATGTAATTTTTTTATAAATAAAACTAAAACAATCATTATAAAAAATTAAATTTAATAATAGTTTTTATTATAATATATCTAAATGTACTAAATGTTAATAATAATTAATTATTAAAAAATAAAATTTCATATAAATATATTTTTATTTGATTAATTAAAAATTCATTTTCATAATTATAATAAAATTAAATTTTAAAATATAACATTTTTAGGAAAAATTTTATGTCTATTATAAATTTACAAAATTCTTTTTTATCTTTTCACAAATTAATTATATTAAATAATGTCAATTTACAAATTAATAACAATGAAAGGATTTGTTTAATTGGAAAAAACGGAGCTGGTAAATCTACATTATTAAAAGTGCTTGCAAAAAAACAAGAACTAGATCAAGGGAAAATTACATATAAAAATGGAATTAAAATATCTTATTTAAGTCAAAATACACCTGTAGTTTTAGAACAAAATATTGATGATTTTATATTCAATCAAAAATATTGCATAAAAAAACAATCAAAAAAATCATGCTTAATCCAAAATAATAATATAAAAAATATTAATATATCACATATGATTAAAAATCAATTTAATCAATCTAATCAACAATCAAAAATTAATCAAATTATTCATTCTTTAAATATAAAAAAACATGATAAATTATCTAACTTATCTGGTGGTGAATTACAAAAAACAATGTTAGCAAAAGCAATTATTAATGATGCAGATTTACTACTATTAGATGAACCTACTAATCACTTAGATCTAAAAACTATTATATGGTTAGAAAATTTCTTTATAAAATTTTCAGGAAGTATATTATTCATCTCACATGACCGTGCTTTTATTCAAAAAATTTGCACAAAAATTATTAATTTAGATAGAGGAGATTTAATTGTATTCCCTGGTAATTATAACCAATTCAATCAAAAAAAAGAAAAAAAAAATGAAATTGAATTAATAAAAAATGAAAAATTAAAAAAAAAAATAGAACAAGAAAATAAATGGTTTAAAAAAAATACTAAAGCAAGATGTACAAGAAATGAAGGAAGAGTTAAAATATTAAAAAAAAATCAAAATATTTTTAATAATTTAATTAAAATGCCTAAAAAAGTTAATATTGATATCAATTATCAAGAAAATTATCAAAAAATTATTTGTAAAATTCGTAATATTACTTTTAATATTCAAAAAAAAAGTATTTTAAAAATATTTTCAGAAACTATCATAAAAGGAGATAAAATAGCATTAATTGGAAATAATGGATCTGGAAAAAGCACTATGTTAAAATTAATTTTAAAAAACATTAATCCTACTACAGGAAAAATTACATTAAATAAAAATTTAAATATTGCTTATTTTGATCAAAATCATTCAACATTAAATTTAAATCAAAATATATTAGAAAATTTATCTTATGGAAAACAAGAAATCGTCATTAATAAAAAAAAAGAAAGTATTACACATTATCTTCAAAAATTTTTATTCTCTGAAGATCAAATTACAAGACCTATTCAAACATTATCTGGAGGAGAAAAAAGTCGATTATTACTAGCTAAAATTTTTTTAATTCCAAGCAATGTATTAATTTTAGATGAACCTACTAATAATCTTGATATAGAAACATTAAAAATATTAGAAAATGCAATTATTAATTATACAGGTACGGTATTATTAGTCAGTCATGATAGAACTTTTATTAATAATACTGTTAAAAAATGTTGGTATTTTACTAATACAGGTCAAATTCACAATTATATAGGGGGATACAAAAATATTCCTAAAAAATTATATATAAAAAATATTAATCAAAAAAAACCAGAAAAACTTAAAAAAAATATTAATAATACTAATATAACTAATAAAAAAATAAATAATCCAAAATTGAGTTATCATCTTCAAAAAGAACTATATAATTTGCCATCGATGATAGAAAAAATCGAAAAAAATATTTTTTATATACAACAAAATATGAAACAAAAATCTTTTTTTACTCAAAATCAACAAGAAATAAAATTAAAAACAAAAGAATTAAAAAAGAAAGAAAAAGAATTAAATAATGCTTTTAATAGATGGAATGAATTAGAACAATTAAAAAATTATTTTAATAAAAAATAGAATGATTCATTCAAATAAAAAAATATAATTTTTATGTTGTTCATAATAAACTTATATAAATAATTTAAAATAAAAATATTTATTTTTTTAAAAAAATCATTAAAAATATAAATTAAATAATAAAATATTTTTAAAAAAAATATTTTATTATTTAATAATTATTTTATTAATGACTAATCAATCATATTTTTATAATATTTAAAAATAATAAATTATTAAAATAGATATAATATATATGTAAAAATAAATTATTTTTTATAATTATTTAATTTATTTTGACATAAATATGAGCAACATTGATTAAACTTATAATTACATTTTATACATTGTATAAATAATAAATGACATTTTTGATAATTACAATTAACATAACTATCACAAGGACAATTACATTGTCTACAATAAGATATTACATCATCTGAAATTTTTTCAACTAATCTCGAATCAAATACAAAATTTTTACCCTTAAAATAAATTGGTAAATTTTTTTTACGAGCTTCATGAATATAACCGATAATACCATTTTTAATTTGATAAACATATTTAAAATTATGATATTTTAACCATGCCGAAGATTTTTCGCATCGAATACCTCCAGTACAATACATCACAATATTTTTATATTTATAAGGAATTAATTCATCAATAATAATTTTTAATTGATCACGAAAAGTATTTTTTTTGATATTAATTGCTCGATCAAAATGACCAATTTTATATTCGTAACTATTTCTCATATCTACAAAAACAGATTCTGGATCAGAATACATATTATTAACTGATTCAGCGTTCAAATATATACCAGTTTTTTTAATATTAAATTTTGTATCATTAAGACCATCAGAAACGATTTTTTTTCGTACTTTTATTCTTAAAACCCAAAATGAAAAATTACTATTATCTATAGATTGATTAATATGAATATCATCAAATATACTAGAAAATTGTGATAAAATACTACTAAATGAAAAAAAAATTTTTTCAGGAACACTGATTTGAGCATTAATACCTTCTTGAGCAATATATACTCTACCTAAAATATTTAAACGATTAAAAAAAATATATAAATTATTTCGAAATAATATTGGATTACAAATATTAAAATATTTATAAAAAGAAAGAGTAATCCTAGATTGAGATTCAATCATAACTTGATTTTTTAATTTTTTATTAGAAATTAAATTACATAAATGTAACATAAATGATATGCCCTAATTTTAAAAAAATCATGAAAAAATAATTAAAAATAATAATATTAATTAATAATTATATTATTTCAAAAAATCTTTATTATTTAAAAATAACTTTAAATTTAATAAAAATAAAAAAATATTGTTAATATTATTGAATATAATTTTTTAATTTATTTTGTTTATTTTTTAATTCTAATAATTTATTTTGTTCTTTATTAATAATCTCTTTTGGTGCTCTGGTTAAAAAATTATCATCAGATAATTTTTTTTTACAAATTTGAATTTGTTTTTTAACATAATTATACTTGTTTTTTATGTTTGTAAATTGATATTTAATCATATTTTTATTTAATAATGTATGATGTACAATAATACATTCTAATCCAACAATATGTATTTTTATACCAATAGGACAAATATCATGTTCATTTAAAATAGTAAAATTTTTTAAATTTAATATTTTAATTAAAAAATCCCCATATTTACTTAAATATTTTTTACTTTTTATGTTAACATTTTTAAAAAACAAACTTAATAAATTTTTTTTACTTAAATTGAAATTAATTTTAAAATTTCTCAATTCACAAATTATTTCTTGAATCCAAACAATATCTTCTAATATTATTTTTTTATTTTCAGGAATAACATAAGATTTTGGAAATTTTTGAATCATAATACTTTGATTACATTTGTTATTCATAAATAATGGTAACCGTTTCCAAATACTTTCAGTAATATATGGAATAATAGGATGCGCTAATCTTAAAATTTGTTCTAACAGTATTAATAATGTATATTGAGTTTTTTGTTTTTGAATCTGATTTGAATCACGTAAAATAACTTTAGATAATTCCAAATACCAATCACAAAACTTATTCCAAACAAAATCATATAAAATATTTGCTGCTTTATCAAATCTGTAATTATCTAAAGCTATTCGATAATTCTTAATAGTTTCATTTAATTCAATTTTAATCCATTGATCAAAAACAAAAGTGCTATTATCAATACCAAATATATTCAAATCTAATTCTTGACAATTGATTATTACAAAACGACTAGCATTCCATAATTTGTTACAAAAATTTCGATAACTCTTTAAACGACTATGATCCCAATTAATATTTTTATTCAATAAAGATAATGAAGCAAATGTAAATCTTAAAGCATCTGTTCCTGATTCTTCAATACCATTTGGAAAAGATAATTTTGTTCTTTGAGATATGATTTTTTTTAATTCAGGTTTAATCATATTTTTAGTCCTTTTTCGAATCAGTTCAATTAAATTAATACCGTTTATCATATCTAATGGATCTAAAACATTACCTTTAGATTTAGACATTTTTTGTCCAATTTCATCCCGAATGAGTCCAGTAATTAAAATTTTTTTAAATGGAACCTGACTGTTTCCTTGATCATCTTTAATTAAATACATTGTTAACATAATCATTCTAGAAATCCAAAAAAAAATAATATCAAAACCAGTAACTAATAAATCAGTACTATGAAATAATTTAAAATACTCAGTATCTGCTGGCCAACCTAAAGAACTAAATGTCCATAAAGCTGAAGAAAACCAAGTATCTAATACATCTGTTTCTTGAACTAATATTGTTTCAGGAGATATTTTATAATTTTTCCTGACATCTTCTTCATTATGTCCGACAAATACATTTTTGTTTTTATCAAACCAAATAGGAATTTGATGCCCCCACCATAATTGACGAGAAATACACCAATCTTCAATATTGTTCATCCAAGAAAAATAAATTTTTTCATATTTTTTAGGTATAAATTCAATCCTTCCATCTCTGACAGCTTGAATAGCTTCTTTAGCTAATAAAGAAGTACTTAAATACCATTGATTAGTCAACATAGGTTCTATAATCTTACCACTGCGATCACCATATGGTAATGTCAGTATTTTAGATATTGTTTTTTTTAATAAATTTAATTCTATTAATTTATTAATAATATTTTTTCTTGCTAAATTTAAATTTAATTGTTGTAGTTCAACAGGAATAGAATCATCATAGATTTTAGAAAAATTACCAGAATAATCAAAAATTTGTAATTTTTCTCTAATTTTACCATCTAATGTATAAATATTTATCATTGGTAATTTATGAATTAAAGCTATTTTATAATCATGGAAATCATGAGCAGGTGTTATTTTTACACAACCAGTTCCTTGATTTTGATTAATATGAGTATCAGCAATAATTGGAATAAGACGATTAATAATTGGTACTAAAACATATAAACCAATATATTTTTGATATCTTCCATCTTCAGGATGTACCGCTAGAGCTACATCTCCTAATAATGTTTCTGGTCTAGTAGTCTCAATTAATAAATAATTTTTATCTAAATTATTTTTTTCTTTACTAAATATAAAATACTTAATCCAATATACTAATCCATTGACATCACGATGTTCTACTTCTAAATCAGAAATAACAGTTTGTAATTGTACATCCCAGTTTGAAATTTTTTTTCTTTGGTAAATTAATTTGTCTTTATATAATTGAATAAAAGCTGTTTTTACAGCAATAGACATTCCTTTATCTAGTGTAAATCTTTCATTTTTCCAATCAACAGAATTCCCTAGTTTCTTCATTTGATTATTAATAGAAAGATTAAATTTTGATTTCCATTTCCATATTTTTTCAATAAATTCAGAACGTGTATATTCTATTCTTTTTTTCCCTTCTTCTAATTCTAATTTTTTTTCTACTAAAATTTGAGTAGCAATACCAGCATGATCAGTACCTACCTGCCATAATGTATTTTTACCTTGCATACGATGATATCGAATTATTATGTCCATAATAGTCTGTTGAAATGCATGCCCCATATGTAAATCACCAGTAATATTTGGAGGTGGTATTACTATACAAAAATTATTTTTTTTAATGTTTTTATTAGGCCTGAATAAATTATTTTTTTCCCAAAAATGATATATTTTTTCTTCAATATATTGAGGTTGATATTTAGTTTTCATATTATTTTTATAATCTATGATCAAGTTGTTTAGTAAAAATAAAAAATCAATAAATCAATTAATTTTCAATTAACTCTTTTAATTATTTAACATGTTTAATATAAATTGTACTAATAAAGAAACTGGTCTTCCAGTTGCTCCTTTTCCATTTCCCGATAACCATGCCGTGCCAGCAATATCCAAATGTGCCCATTTATATTTGTGTGCAAATTGAGAAAGAAAACAAGAAGCTACAATAGCTCCTGCAGAATTATGACCTATATTAGTCATATCAGCTACATAGGAATTTAAATCTTTTTGATATTCATCAATAATTGGTAATCTCCATACTATATCGTTTGTTTGTTTTCCAGCAATAATTAAAGATTTTGATAAAGAATTACTATTTGACATCAAACCTGTTATATGTGTTCCTAATGCTACAACACAAGCACCTGTTAAAGTAGCCACATCTATTACAATTTTAGGATTAAATCTTTCCACATAAGTTAAAACATCACATAAAATTAATCGACCTTCTGCATCTGTATTTAAAACTTCTACAGTTTTGTTTGACATCGTTTGTAATATATCACCAGGTCGCAAGGAATTACCACCTGGCATATTTTCACAAGTAGCCATTACTCCAATAATATTAATTGGTAACTTTAATTTTGCTACTATTAACAATACTCCGTATATAGCTGCAGCCCCACACATATCATATTTCATATAGTGCATATTTAAAGCAGGTTTTATAGACAATCCGCCCGAATCAAAAGTAACCCCTTTTCCTATAAATACAATATCTTGATAATTATTATTATAATTATTACCATGATATTTAATTACAGTCATGTATGATTGATTTTTAGAACCTTGACTAACTGCTAAATATGCATGCATACCTAATTGTTTCATTTTAACTTCATCAATAATATCAATATAAATATTCTCTTTATATAATTCAGATAAATATTTTGCTTTTTCAACTAAAAATAAAGGATTGCAAATATTAGGAGGTGTGTTACTAATATCTTTTGTTTCTTTAATACCTAAAACAATTGAAGAAGCATGTTTAATAGCTAATTGAACATATGGTAAATCTTTTTTAAGCAAAATATGAAATATTATTTCTGATAAAACAAAATCATTTCGGACTATTTTTGATTTAAATTTGTTAAATAAATATAATTGATTTTCTATATACTCTATAGCTAATCGTATTTTCCAATATATATCTCTATTATTTAAATTTAAATCTTGTATAATATATATTACATTTTTTATATTATTTTTTAATAAAATTTGAATACTATTTTGAATAATTTTTTTATATGAATATATCTTTAAATCATTGATTTTACCACAACCAATTAATAAAATTTTTTTAATATTAAAATAATTAATATTATGTAATAATAAATTATTCCCAATATCTTGATTAAAATCTTTATTTGCAATTAAATGACTAATATAGTTAGAATTAAAATCATCAATATCTTTTACACTTGAAGAAAAAGAAATTGAAGAAAATAAAAATAGCACAAGACAATCAATATTTGAATTTTCTTTTAAAGAATGAGTTATACTATAATGCATATTATTAAACCTTAAATTACTAAATTTAATTTCAATATTAAATTGAATGATTATTTTAAAATAAAATTTTCCATATTATATGATATAAACTAAATTTATAATATTAAAATTTTTTTTTAATTTTAATTACAAAAATATATTTATTTAAAAAATTATTCAAAAAAAATAAATTTAATATATTATAATTATAATTTATTAATTTATATATATGGTTAATAAAAATATATACAAATATTTACTTTTTAAAAATATATTTAGGAAAAAATATGATTAATTTATATCAAAAAAGTTTACTTAGATTATTCGATATTACCAAACAAGAAATTAATTATTTAATTAATTTCTCAAAAATTTTAAAAAAAAATAAAAAAAATAAAACAGAACAACAATACTTAAAAAAAAAAAATATAGTGTTAATTTTTGAAAAAGAATCTACAAGAACTAGATGTGCTTTTGAAGTAGCTGCTTTTGATCAAGGAGCTAATATTACATATTTAGGACCAAAAGATACACATTTAGGATCTAAAGAATCAATTAAAGATACTAGTCAAGTTCTTAGTAGTATGTATGATGGTATTCAATATCGAGGACATAATCATCAAAATATTGAAATATTATCAAAATATTCTAAAAAACCCGTATGGAATGGATTAACTGAAAAATTCCATCCTACACAATTATTAGCCGATTTATTAACTATAGAAGAAAATATTAATAAAAAAAAAGATTTATCTGAAATTACGTTGTCATACGTTGGAGATGCTAGTAATAATATATGTAATAGTATACTTGAAGCAGCTGCCTTAATTGGATTTAACTTTAAAATAGTTGCCCCTAAAAAATATTGGCCAGAAAAAAAATTTTTTGATATCTGTCAAAATAAAATTGAAAAACACAAAAAAAAAATAATATGTACTGAAAACATTCAAGAAGGTGTAAAAAATACAGATTTTATCTATACTGATGTTTGGATTTCCATGGGAGAACAGAAAAAAAAATGGGAAGAGAAAATTTTTTTTCTAAAAAAATATCAAGTAAATGAATATATGCTGAATTTAACAAATAATCCTGAAATCAAAATTTTACATTGTTTACCTGCATTACATAATAGTGAAACAAAAATAGGGAAAGAAATATTAAATATATCAGGATTAAAAGATGGATTAGAAATCACTAACACAGTATTCAAATTAAATAATAATATAATCTTTCAACAAGCTGAAAATAGACTTCATACTATCAAAGCATTAATTATATCTACATTAATTATGTGATATGATTTTAAATTAATCAAAAAATAATTTTTCAATATTGATATTAAAATATAATATTAAATAATTGTTTTTAAATACATATCCAAAATTTTATATATTAAAAATGATAAAAAATCATTATAATTGTAAATAAATAATTATTATTTTTGTTTTTAAATATTATATATTTAATTAAATTTTTATAATGATTTAAATGTAAACTAAATTATTTTTATAAAACCGTATAATTATGGTTGTAACATACATAATAATAAATTATTATTAATTTAAAAGGATGACAATAATGTCTAGTATATATACAATTAATGCACCAAAACCAATAGGTCCTTATTCACAAGCTATTACATTCAAAAATTTTATTATTACTTCAGGACAAATACCCATAGATATTAAATCAAATACTATTCCTAAAAATATTAATGAACAAACATATATTACTTTAAAAAACATTAAATCTATTTTAATTGCAGCTAATTTTAATATTAAAAATATTGTAAAAACGACAATATATATTGTTAATATGGAAGAAATAGACCAAATTAATCAAACATATGAAACATTTTTTATAAAAAATAATGTATCATACTTTCCATCAAGAACATGTATAGAAGTTTCAGCGTTACCTCAAAAAGTTAAAATTGAAATTGAAGCGATTGCATATAAAAATGACAAGTAATATCATAAAATAAGTGGTAGAAAATACCTTCTACCACAAAACCAAAACAAATTTATCAAAATCATCAATTACGTGTTTTTTTCTAACAAAAACGTTTATCAATACGTTTAGAGGATCTAGAAAAATGAGATTGAGGTACATGACGACGATCAGGTGTCCGATTCGTTATCGTACGATCTAAATTTTTTATTGAACTTTTAGAAAATATCCTACGTTCTTTTAATTTTGAATCATAGAAAATTTTTATATTAATTTGTTTATTTAAAATACGAGTACGAGCAAATGTTTGTAACAAATTACTAGATAAAGATTTTGGTAATTCAATTGTCGAATATGTAGGGAAAATATTAACATGACCAATATTTTTACTACTAATATCACCTTCATTAGCTATTGCACCTACGATATGACGTACTTCAACACCATCATTTCGACCTACTTCAATTTTGTATAGATCCATTTCCATATAACTTTTTCGATCTCTACGATTACGATAAATTCTTATGTTTTCTGTTTTTTTAATTTCATTATCTTTCATACAATTATAACGATTATATTTTGAATTTAAATCTGATTTAATGATTAAAGGTCTTTCACCTTGCGCCATCTTTAATAATGCAGCAGCTAATTTTTCTAAATTAAATTCATTTGATAACTGTATTTTAGGTAGTAATAAACAATATTCATTTAAATCAGCACTTTTTAAATTAATATTTACTTTTTCAGAAAATTTTTTCAAACGACGTTCGCTTAATAATGCAACGTTAGGTAACTTTACTTCTTGAATATTTAATTTCATAATACGTTCAATATTTCTTAATAAACGACGTTCTCTATTTTCAACAAATAATAAAGCACGACCAGTTCGACCCGCACGACCAGTTCGACCAATACGATGTACATAAGATTCAGCATCCATAGGAATGTCATAATTAATGACAAGAGTTATTCTATCTACATCTAACCCTCTTGCTGCAACATCAGTGGCTATTAATATATCTAATCTACCATCTTTTAATTTTTCTAATGTTTGTTCTCGAAGCGCTTGATTCATATCGCCATTTAATGCAGCACTATTATAACCATTTTTTTCTAATGCCTCTGAAACTTCTAAAGTAGCATTTTTTGTACGAACAAATATTATTGTTGCTGAAAAATCTTCTACTTCTAAAAATCGAATCAAACCATCAGTTTTTCTACCGTAAACTATCCAAAAACTTTGTTGAATATTTGGTCTAGTATTAATATTAGATTGAATTTTAATTTCTTTTGGTTCTTTCATAAATCTACGCGAAATACGAAGAATAACTTCAGGCATCGTGGCTGAAAATAAAGCTGTTTGATGTTCTTTAGGTATTTGAGCCATAATAGTTTCAACATCTTCAATAAATCCCATACGTAGCATTTCATCTGCTTCATCTAAAACTAATCCATGCAAATTAGATAAATTTAAAGTACCTCTTTTTAAATGATCAAGTAACCGTCCTGGAGTACCTACAACAATTTGAGGGCCTTTTTTTAAAGATTTTAATTGTAATTCATATCTTTGACCACCATAAAGCGCTAATATATGAATCCCATACATATATTTAGAAAAATCAGAAAAAGCCTGACCTACTTGAACAGCTAATTCTCTAGTAGGTGCTAATACTAATATTTGAGGAGATTTCAAATTAATATTAATATTATGCAGTAAAGGTAAAGCAAAAGCTGCTGTTTTACCACTTCCAGTTTGAGCCATACCTAATACATCTTTACCTTCTAAAAGATATGGAATACAAGTTGATTGAATAGGAGATGGTTTTATATATCCTAAATCATTTAATGCTTGGATTAGTGAAGGTTTTAAACCAAGAATAGAAAATGTAGTTTCAATGTGAGTCATGCAGTACATGAACCTCTTAAATAACTGTAGCCAATTGACATCAATTATTATGAAAATTTTTAATAAACATAATCAATGACAATGTCTGTTGACTGAAATTAAAATATGATGAATAAAAACTTATTATATTTTTATTACAAAACACTAAAAAAATAATTTTAGAAACAATAATAACATTATAAATATGAAATTATAAAATAAAAATTATCATAAATAATTAAAAATCTTAATGTTTCATAAATAATTTAACTGTATACAATATTTTTATATTATATTATTCACCCCGAATATATTTAAAATATTTAAAAATATTAAAAAAAATCAATTGATATATAAATAAATTTAAAAATTAAAAATATAAAAATAAATTATTATTCAATTTTTAATTAATAGTATTAATTATATTATTAATATTTTATTTAAAAAATTAAATTTAAATACATGCTAAATATTAAATATTAAAAAATAATTTTAAATATGGATATTATTTTAATATATTTTATATAAAATTATCTTGTAATATATACATTTTCATTACAATATGTAAAATATTATTTCTTTTATATAACTCAATAATACTAATTTAAAGAAAAAATTTTATTCACTATCTTTAATACTTAAACGTAACCGTCCCTGTCTATCTACATCTAATACTTTTACTGATACTTTTTGATCAATTTTAAGGTAATCAGTAACTTTTTCAACACGTTTATCAGAAATTTGAGAAATATGAACTAATCCTTCTTTTCCAATACCAATTGAAACAAATGCCCCAAAATCAACAATGCGAGTAACTTTGCCTAAATATATTTTACCGACTTCAATTTCAGCTGTTATTTCTTCAATTCTACGAATTGCGATTTTAGCTTTTTCTTTAATAATAGCTGAAATCTTTACTGTTCCATTATCTTCAATTTCAATTGTAGTTCCTGTTTCTTCAGTTAACATACGAATTACTGAACCACCTTTTCCAATTAAATCTTTAATTTTTTCTGGATTAATTTTTATTATATGTATTCTTGGTGCAAATTCAGAAATATCATTGCGAGGGTAATTTAATGCTTTTTCCATGACTTGAAGAATATGTAATCTAGCATATTTAGCTTTTACTAAAGCAAATTTAATAATCTCATATGTAATATCTTCTATTTTCATGTCCATTTGCAAACAAGTAATACCTGACTTACTACCTGCTACTTTAAAATCCATATCACCTAAATGATCTTCATCACCTAAAATATCAGATAATATAATGTAATGATCCCCTTCTTTAATTAATCCCATAGCAATACCTGCTATAGCTGATGAAATCGGCACACCTGCATCCATTAAAGCTAATGAAGCAGCACATACTGAAGCCATCGAAGAAGAACCATTTGATTCAGTTATTTCTGATACTATACGCACAGTATATGGAAACATATCTATACTTGGCATAACTGATAATAAACTTTTTTTAGCTAAACAACCATGTCCTATTTCTCTGCGCTTAGGAGAACCTATCATACCAATTTCTCCTACAGCATATGGTGGAAAATTATAATGAAATAAAAAATTTTCTGATCTATCTCCTAATAATTCATCAATATTTTGAGCATCCCTAGAAGTTCCTAAAGTAATCGCAACTAAAGATTGTGTTTCTCCACGAGTGAATAAAGCTGAACCATGTGTACGTGGTAAGATTCCTGTACGAACATCTAAAGCACGAATCATATCTGGTTCTCTGCCATCGATTCTTAATTGACCATTTAATATTCTATTACGAACTATATTTTTTTCCAATTCATAAAAAATATCATCAATTTCTGATTCATGAGTAATTAAATTTTCGTTTAATAAAGTAGAAATTAAGTCTGATTTAATCAAATCTAGTTCATGCATTCGCATTTTTTTTTCAACGATTTGATATGCATGACTAATCTTATATTCTGATAAAGATGAAACACGAAAAAATAAAACAGGATTATATGGTTCAGAAGAAATTTCCCAAGATAAAGATGTAATTTTATTAGACAAATATAAAATATTATCTATGACAGCTTGTTGTGCTTGATGTCCAAATGAAATCGCATTAATTATTTCATCTTCTGTTAACATGTCCGATTCAGCTTCTACCATTAAAACAGCATTTTTTGTTCCGGATACAACCAAATCTAACTTACTAATTTTCATTTCATCATAAGAAGGATTTAAAATATACTGATTATTTATATAACCTACTCTAGCTGCACCAACAGGTCCTCTAAACGGTAACCCTGATATACTTAAAGCTGCTGAAGCACCAATAATAGCTACTATATCTGGATTAACTTGAGGATTAAAAGAGACTACAGTAGCAATAATTTGAATATTATTCATAAAATTTTTAGGAAATAAAGGCCGAATCGGTCTATCTATTAATCTAGCTATTAATATTTCATTTTCACTCGGACGTCCTTCTCTACGGAAAAAACCTCCTGGTATTCTACCTGCAGCATATGCTCGTTCTTGATAATTTACAGTTAATGGAAAATATTTTTGATTCAATTGTATTTTCTTATCTGCTACAACTGTAACAAGAACGGCAGTGTCATCTATACTAACCATTACAGCTGAAGTGGCTTGTCTTGCTAGTATTCCTGTCTCTATTGTAACAGTATGATTTCCATATTGAAATTTTCGTACAATCGGATTGAGCAAAATATTATCCTTAAAATACAGTTAATTATGTTAAATTTTTTTAATTAATCATTTACAAATATATTATAATTTTATTATAGTAATATAATAAAGATAAAACATTCTGTATATTTTTATTAATATTTTTACGTATAATATAATTTTTTAAAAAAACACAAATTAAATTTATATTATGATGAATATACAAAATATTAATTAAATTAATTAAATTAAATAAAAATCATACAAGATAAATAATTTTATCTTCTTAAATTTAAATTTTTAATCAGTTTTTGATATCTTGAAAGACTATTTATTTTCAAATAATCTAGTAATTTTCTACGTTTAGATACCATTTTTAACAAACCTCTTCGACTACAATGATCTTTCTTATGACTAATAAAATGTTTTTGTAAATAATTGATTTGAAAAGTTAACAACGAAATTTGTACTTCAGATAATCCTGTATCTTTTTCATTTTTCCCATAAATTGCTATTAATTCTTTTTTTTTCAATGCTAATAACATATAAATCCTCATGTTTATATTTCAAATACAAAAATAAAAAATACAATTTTAATAAATATTATTAATACTATTACTGTGAAATTAATCGTATTGGAGTTAAAACACCATATTTATTAATTTTACCGATACCAATGAATAATTTAGATAAATTATTCATTATTCTCACAATTTTATTTGGACTTACAGGTATACTATTTAATTGTATAGATTGTCCACTGATTAATATTTTTGATTCAAAATCAGTTAATTTGATTTTAGAAAAACAAGAAACAGGGCTATCAATAGGATGTAATAAATTCAATTTACTTAAATACTGTGGAAACAGGAAATAATTTTGATTAAATTTTTTTTTTATATCAATCAGTTTATTAAATGTCACTAAATTATGCATTTTATATAAACCTACTTGCAAACGACGTAAAAAAACTACATGTGCTCCACAACCTAACTGTTCTCCTAAATCATCAATTAAAGTACGAATGTACGTACCTTTAGAACAATATACTTCTAATTTTATAAATTTTTTATGATATATAATACAGTTTAACTCATAGATCGTAATTTTTCTAGTATCTCTATCAATAGTAATGCCTTTTCTAGCATATTTATATAATGACAAACCCTGATATTTTATCGCAGAATACATCGAAGGTTTTTGTGTAATATGTCCTAAAAATTTTTTTAAAGTATTATTTAGTTTTTCTTTGGTAATATATACTGGACTAATTTTTATAATTTCCCCTTCTGCATCAGAAGTTGTAGTTTTTATACCTAATTGAGCAATAACAATATATCTTTTTTTAGCATTCAGTAAATATTTTGAAAATTTAGTAGATTCACCAAAACAAATAGGAAGCATTCCTGTAGCTAAGGGATCTAATGAACCAGTATGACCTGCTTTTTTTGCTCGAAAAATTTTTTTTACTTGCTGTAATAAATAATTAGAAGAAATTCCTTTAGATTTATCTATTAAAAGAACACCATTGACATTATATGAACATTTCATAGATATAAATTTTAATTCCTATATTTTTTAATGTTTTGAATTATTTTCACAAATATTTAATGTAGTATTAATAATTTTTGTCATCTTAATTCCTTTTAACAAAGAATCGTCATAAATAAAAATTAATGATGGAATTATACGACAAAAGATTTTTTGACTTAACTTTTTTCTAATATAACCAATTGCATGATTTAATATTTTTAATATTTTTTTTAATTGACTATCTTTTAACAAACTAAAAAATATTTTTGCATGAGATAAATCTTTAGAAACTACTACATGTAAAATAGAAACATTTAAATGAATTCTTGGATCATTAAGATCATATTGTAATATATTAGCAACAGATTTTTTTATTTCTTGACCTATTCGAATTGTTCTATAATTTATTTTGTCCAAATTTTTATATCCTGAAATATTTTAAAATTCTTAATTAAATCTCATAATGAAAAAAAATTAAATATTACGTATTATTGAAACAGTTTTGAAAACTTCTATTATATCATGTACATGAATATCATTATAATTTTTTACTCCTATTCCACACTCCATGCCATTTCTAACTTCATTTACATCTTCTTTAAATCTCCTTAATGATTCTAATTCTCCTTCATAAATTACTATATTATTTCTTAATACTCTAATTGGTTTACTTTTTTTAATAATTCCTTCTATAACCATACATCCCGCTATATGACCAAATTTAGGTGATTTAAAAATGTTTCTTACTTCAGCTAAACCTATAATTTCTTGTTTATATTTTGGGGATAACATACCTAACATAGAGGCTTTGACTTCATCAATGAGATTATAGATAACAGAATAATAACGTAAATCTATGTTATCTAATTCAATAATACGACGAGCAGAATTATCTGCACGAACATTAAAACCCACAATAATCGCATTAGAAGCTGATGCTAAAGATGCATCTGTTTCTGTAATTCCACCAACACCAGAACCAATTATTTTTATTACAACTTCATGATTAGAAATATTGATTAATGCATCTGAAATAGCCTCTAGAGAACCTTGGACATCTGTTTTTAAAATAATATTCAATTCAATATTATTTTTTCCATTTACATTTTGAAACATATTTTCAAGAGTTGTTTTTTTCTGAAGAGACAATTTTGTAATTCTAAATTGATCTTTACGATACATAGCTACTTCCCTTGCTTTTTTTTCATTTCTTACTACAGTGATTAAATCTCCAGCTGAAGGAACACCAGACAAACCTAATATTGCAACAGGTATTGATGGTCCAGCTTGTTGAATATCTTGACCTAATTCGTTTAATAATCCTCTTACACGACCATATTCAAAACCACATAATACAATATCACCTTTATTTAAAACACCTTCTTTTACTAATACTGTTGCTACAGGACCACGTCCTTTATCTAAATAAGATTCGATAACTACTCCTATAGCCATACCATTCGAAACAGAACGTAATTCTAATAATTCTGATTGTAATAAAATAGCACTTAATAAATCTTGTATTCCTTCTCCAGTTTTTGCCGAAACATTTACAAATATATTTTCCCCACCCCAGCTTTCTGGAACAATACCATGTTTTGTTAATTGATTTTTTATCTCTTCTGGATTTGATTCATTTTTATCAATTTTATTAATGGCAACTAAAACTGGTACTTTTGCTGCTTTAGCATGTTGAATCGCTTCTATAGTTTGTGGTTTAACACCATCATCAGCAGCAACAACTAAAACAACTAAATCAGTTGCATGAACTCCTCTGGCTCTCATAGAAGTAAAAGCAGAATGACCAGGAGTATCAAGAAAAGTAATTATTCCACTTTCTGTTTTAACATGGTATGCACCTATATGTTGTGTAATACCGCCAGATTCTTTTTTAGCTATATTAGTAGAACGAATATAATCTAATAAAGAAGTCTTACCATGGTCTACATGCCCCATGACAGTCACAATAGGCGCTCTATTAAATTGACTAGTAATACCTTTATCACGATCTTTTAATAAAGATTTTTCTAATTCATTATTAAATTGTAAAATAACTTTATGACCCATTTCTTCAGCTATCAATTGTGCTATATCTTGATCTAAAATTTTATCACCAGTAACTTTTATATTTTCTATTAAAAAAATTTTTTTTATTACTGCAGAAGTTTTTACAGACATTTTTTTTGCTAATTCTGAAACTGTAATAGTTTCTCTGATAAAAATATCCCGATTAATTATTTTTAATGGTTTTTGAAAACTTTGTTGTAATGATAAATAGTTTTTATTTTTATTTTTATTATTATGTTTAATAATTATATTTTTATTTTCTTTATCTATTTTATTCGAGAAATGATTATTATTTTTTTTCTTTGGAATATAATTCTTATGATTTTTAATACGATCACGATGAATTTTTTCTGTTTTTAAATTCTTATTATCTTCTATAGAATGATTATTAAAAAATTTTCTTGATAACAATTCTGTCTTTTCATTATTTTTTATTACCCAATTTTTTAATTTATCATTTAATTTGGTTCTTTTTTCAATTAATGTACGAGAAGATGACTCAGTTTTGTTTTTTCTATCTTTCATTTTATATTCTTTAGTCAAACTATTAGTGGCTATATGACTGGATTGATTTTTGATTAATGGCGTAGTAATTAATTTTCTTTTACTCATAGTTTTACTATTATTTTTTTTTTGTACAATATTAGGAGATATTAAAATATGAGCAGATATTTTTTTTTCTTTATTATTCAATATTTTTCTAGTATGATTAACAGGTATATTTTCTTCTATATTTTGCTTGAAATAGATATGTTTTTTACGTACTTCCACTTGAATTAATTTATTTTTACCATTAGCTGTAGAAAAATTTAAAGTACTATGTTTTTTACGTTGTAAAATAAATGTGTTTTCATTATTCTCTTTTTTAATATTTAAATGATTTAATAACATTTTTTTTTCATTGTAGTCTAAATAATCAAATTTTGTTTTTACTATACCAATCTCAGCTAATTTATTAATTAATTGATCTATAGAAATATTTATTTCTTTTGATAATAATTTTAAATTAATATGATCTATCATAAAATTGCTTCCTATTATTACAACTTACTACTAAACCAACAGATATTTCTAGCTGCCATGATTAATTTCCCAGCTTTGATAACATCTAATTCTTTAATATCAGTTAAATCATCAACACCTTGATCTGCTAAGTTCTCTAAAGTACATATTTTTTTTTTAGACAATTCAATAGCTAAAGTTTGAGTCATACCGTTTAAACGTAATAAATCATCATCAATAAGATATTTTTTAATATAATTATCTTTTTCTAATTCAATAATTTTTAAAGAATTTTTGGCATTATAACGAATTTTTTTAACTATATTTATATCTAAATCTGCTATATTTAATAATTCATTTAATGAAATATAAACTAATTCTTCTAATTTAGTAAATCCTTCATTAATTAAAATTTGAGCTATTTTATCATCAATATTTAAATATTTTTTAAATAAATTGAAAGAATCACAAGATTCTTTTTTGTGTTTAATAGTTAATTCTTCTATAGTCATAACATTTAATTCCCAACCTGTTAGTTGAGATGCTAAACGAACATTTTGTCCATTTCTTCCAATTGCTTGTGCTAAATTATTATTTTCTACTGCAATATCCATAGTATGTGAATCTTCATCAACAATAATAGAAGAAACTTCTGCAGGAGACATAGCATTGATCACAAATTGTGGATAATTATCATCCCATAATACAATGTCAATTCTTTCCCCACATAATTCACTTGAAACTGCTTGTACTCTTGCTCCTCTCATACCTACACAGGCCCCAACAGGATCAATTCTTTTATCATTAGTTTTAACAGCAATTTTAGCACGAGAACCAGGATCTCTTGCAGTTGCTTTGATTTCAATAACTTCTTCTCCTATTTCTGGAACTTCAATTCTAAATAATTCTATTAACATCTCATCTTTAGATCTACTAACAAATAGTTGTGATCCTTTAGATTCTGGATGTACAGCATATAATACTCCACGAACACGATCTCCTGGTCTAAAATTTTCTCTAGGTAACATATCTTCACGCATGATTAATGCTTCTGCATTATTACCTAAATCTAAAATAATATTATCTCGATTAATTTTTTTTACTATGCCTGTAACAATTTCACCAGAATGGTTACGAAATTGTTCAACGATCATAGCACGTTCAGCTTCTCGAACTTTTTGTACAATAACTTGTTTAGCTGTTTGAGTAGTAATTCTATCAAATGTAACTGATTGAATTTCGTCTTCAATATAATCATTAATTTTTTTTGTTTCATCTTCAAAACAAGCAGCAGCTAAAGTGATTTCTTTTGTTGGTTGAGTAACTTCATGAACTACAATCCAACGTCTAAATGTTTTAAAACTTCCTGTTTTTCGATCAATGCTAACTCTAATATCCACATCTTGATCATGTTTTTTCTTTGTTGCAGTTGCTAATGCAATTTCTAAAGCTTCAAAGATTTTTTCTCGAGGTAAAGATTTTTCATTAGATACAGCTTCTGCAACAGCTAAGATTTCTTTATTCATCTTAGTTAACCTTAGTTATTTTTAAAATAAACTGTGTGTTAAAATATATTAATATTATGATTAATAACAATTAAAATATTAATATTTTAATTGTTATTAATATTATACTATTTATTTGAAAACTATAATTTATATTGTAATAAAAATGATTATTTTAAAAATTTTTAACTGTATAATAAGACATATTAATATCTCTATTACTTATATTTATTAAATTAATAATAATTTAATAATTTTATTAAAAAAAATAATATAATTTGATAAAAAATTTTCTTAATAAATCAAAACCATTGTAAAATATAAATTTCATTTCATTAGTGATTTTTAATATATATAAATTATATTAAAAATATATAATCAATTATTATTAAATACAGGATATTTTTCAATATATTTAATAATAAAAAACCCCGATTAAATTCGGGGATTAAAAATCTGATACCCTAAATAAAAAATTTATAAAAATATTAATTAAAACAATAATTTTTAAAAATCAAAACAAAAATATTATTATCTTAATTTGAAATAAAAATTAAAATTTTATTTTTGAAAATTATTATAACGCATTTAAATATCATATTTAATTTAATTTGATATATATTATTTTTCTATTTTTTATTTAGTATTACTTCCTACCGAAGACGGGACTTGAACCCGTACGCCTCATTACAGGCACTACTACCTCAAAGTAGCGTGTCTACCAATTTTCACCACTTCGGCATTAATTATTCTAGTTATATTACTAAATATCTAATATTAAATAAAAATTATACTATGACATATTATTGAGGTATATCTAAAATTTAATTTTATAGATATTAACTGATCATCATAGAATCTACTATCTCTTTTTTTTGATTATTTGACATCAAATCTTTAGTTTCTTCAATAATAGTAATTTTACATAACATTAATGCAGTTAAAAAAAATATAATTGCTAAAAAACTAGTTATAATAATCAAAAAGTTATTTTTTTTATATGGATTTAATAATTTGTTCATAGTATTTAATTCTGTAGAAGTAACATTTATTTTTTTTTCTGATTGAAAAATAATTATAGTAATTAAAAAAAATGAAACAAAAATAAAAATTATAAAAAAAAATCATACATATATATTGTATCCTTATATTTATTAATAAAATTTTTATTAAATCATTTTAAAAAATATAAAAATTATAAAATTTTTATATTTTTTAAAAAATTAAATTATTAAAAATTAAGATATTCAATATCCAATTAAAATAACTAATAATTATTATTTATATTAATTAATAATAGTTATTATATTACTTTAATAAATATATTTAAGAAATATTATTATTTATGTTTTTTTCTGAAAAAAATTCTGGTGATCTAACTGGCTTTCGATTCATTAAATCACTAATTTGATCAGCATTAATAGTTTCATATTTCATTAATGCTTCTTTCATTGCATGTAATATATCTATATTATCATTTAATATTTTTTTCGAGCGATTATAATTCTTTTCGATTAATATTTTTATTTCTTCATCTATAATTCTTGCTGTTTCATTAGATATATGTTTAGATTTAACTACAGTTTTTCCTAAAAAAATTTCTCCTTCTTCTTCTGAATATAATAAAGGACCTAATTTTTCTGAAAACCCCCACTGAGTGATCATTTTTCTAGCTAAATTTGTAGCAATTTTGATATCATTAGAAGAACCTGTTGAAATCTTATCCACTCCATAAATAATCTCTTCCGCTAAACGACCACCATACAAAGTAGATATTTGACTTTCTAGTTTTTCTCGACTTATACTAAAAACATCTTCTTTAGGAAGAAAAAAAGTAATACCTAATGCTTGTCCTCTAGGTATAATCGTTACTTTATGAGCAGGATCATGACCAGGAACTAATTGCCCAATAATAACATGACCTGATTCATGATATGCAGTAGATTCTTTTTGCATATCGGTCATTACCATTGATTTCCTTTCAGATCCCATAATTATTTTATCTTTGGCTTTTTCTAATTCTAACATAGATACAACTAAATGGTTAGATCGAGCTGCAAATAATGCTGCTTCATTAACCAAATTAGCCAAATCTGCACCAGAAAAACCTGGAGTTCCCCTTGCAATAATCATAGGAACTACATTTTTAGCTAAAGGTATTTTTTTCATATGTACTTTGAGAATTTGTTCTCTACCTCTTAAATCAGGTAGAGCAACAATCACCTGACGATCAAAACGTCCTGGTCTTAATAACGCAGGATCTAAAACATCTGGACGATTAGTAGCAGCAATTAAAATAATACCTTCATTTCCTTCAAATCCATCCATTTCCACTAACATTTGATTTAAAGTTTGTTCTCTCTCATCATGTCCTCCTCCTAAGCCTGTACCTCTTTGTCGACCAACTGCGTCTATTTCATCAATAAATATTATACAAGGAGCAGATTTTCTAGAATGTTCAAACATATCACGTACTCTAGAAGCTCCAACACCAACAAACATTTCTACAAATTCTGAACCAGAAATAGTAAAAAATGGTACTTTTGCTTCACCAGCAATGGCTTTAGCCAATAAAGTTTTACCAGTTCCTGGTGGTCCTACCATTAATATACCTTTTGGAATTTTTCCACCTAATTTCTGAAATCTAGATGGTTCCTTAAGATATTCTACTAATTCTTTTACTTCTTCTTTAGCTTCATCACAACCTGCAACATCTGAAAAAGTAGTTTTAATTTTATTATCTTCTAACATTCTTGCTTTACTTTTTCCAAAAGACATTGCACCCTTACCACCACCAAATTGTATTTGTCTCATAAAAAAAACCCATACACCAATTAATAATAATGTAGGAAACCAAGATACAAAAATAGATGTAATTAAACTTGGTGGTTCAGGAAAATCACCTATGACTTTAACATGTCTAATTAAAAGATTATCAAGTAATTTAGGATCACTAATAGGAATTAAAGTTATATATTTACTACTATCTTTTTTAGTAACACTAATCTCATGACCATTTATACGTGCTTCACTAACCTGATCTTGGTTTACTTCCGATAAAAAAGTTGAATAATCTACTTTACGGTAGTTGTCATTATTAACACTTAAATTATGAAAGATAGATATCAAAACTACTGCAATAACAAACCAAAGAACTAGGTTTTTAACCATGTCATTCAATGGATTAACCTCACTTTTTTGTTAATAAAAAAAATAAGTAATTAATTTTTTAGCCCTATTGCTAAAATAAAAACTTCACGAGAACGTCCTCTTGAAGAATCTGGTTTACAAATTTTTACTTTTAAAAATAATGAACAAATTCTTTTTAAAAATGTTTCAAAACCAGTACCTTGAAATAATTTCAATAAAAGAATTCCATTTTTAACTAATAAATTTTTAGAAATAAATAAAGCTAATTCACCTAAAGCAATAATTTTTGGTAAATCTATCAATGAACATCCACTAGTATTAGGAGCCATATCAGACATAATTACATTGATTGTTTTAGTTCTACAAAGATTCAAGACCTTATGTAATATAATATTATTATTTAAATCACCTTGAATAAAAATTACATTATTAATGTATTTCATAGGTAAAATATCACAAGCTATAATTTGACCCTGTCTACCTATTTTGTTAACTGAATACTCTGACCAACTTCCTGGTGAAGATCCTAAATCCAGTACATTCATTCCTAATTTAAAAATTTTGTATTTGTTATTAATTTGTTCCAATTTAAACCATGCTCGAGAACATAATTTTCTTTTTTTTGATTCTTTTACATATTTATCTCTAAAATGTTCATGTAACCACTGATGAGAACTTTTTGAACGATTTTTAATAATCATAAAATATTTATCACCAAACATTAAATAAATCTCTTTGTAATTCAACTATAATTGTAATATTTCTATCAATAAAAAAATTAATTTTTTATATTTTAAATATTACAATTTTATAAATTAAAAATATTTTATTTATGCATCATACATAAAAAATTAAAAATAAATTCTATATTTAAAAAGTATTTCGGATCAAGAAAAATATATTATTGATTTAATAAAATAATAAAAACATAATCAATCGCATAAATATTAATATTAAATTAAAATATTATTTTTTTAAATATGTTCTATTTTAATAATTTTATAATTTACATTACCTCCAGGAGTTAAAATATGTGCAATTTCGTTCAATGATTTTCCAATCAGACCTCGAGCAATTGGAGAATTAATAGAAATAAATTGTTTTTTGAAATCTGACTCATCATTACCTACAATACAATAAGTAAATTTTTTTTTTGTTTCTAAATTCAGAATGGTTACTGTCACTCCAAAAATTACTTTTCCAGTATTAGGAATTTTACTAATATCTATTATTTGTGAATGAAATAATTTATTTTCAATATCTTTGATTCTTCCTTCACAAAAACTTTGTTCTTCTCTAGCAATATGATATTCAGAATTTTCCTTTAAATCACCATGTTCCCTAGCTTCTGAAATTGCAGAAATAATTTTTGGACGTGTAATATTTTTTAAATATGAAAGTTCATTTTGAAGTTTTTCTGCTCCCTGTACCGTCATTGGAAACCGTTTGACCATACTTTACACCTCATACATTAAAAATTAAATCATTTATTATTATCATATTTATTTATTATATTTATTATAAATTATCAATTAATATTTTAAATTTAAAATAATTGAATAAAATAAATAACTTTCAAAAAATAATATATTTCTATAAAAATAAAAATATATTATTATAAAATAACAAAAATAAATAATATATTACTATACATATAGTAATGAATTATTATACTATAATCAAAATAAAAATATCAAAAATCAATTAATTTTAATTAGTATATATTTATAAATTATGATATATAAAATATATTCAAATAAATTAAAAAAAAAATCAATACATAATATTATTATAATTTTTTATTAAATTAAAAATCATCTGAAATAAATATTCAATAATTTTTAATATACTATATTTTTAAAAAAATATTTTATAATAATTGTATGCTTTGAAAACTGATTTTAAAATAAAAATATTATTAAAAATAATTTATTATATTTACAAAAATTATAAATTAATTGTATTAACGGTATATTTTAAATTCATCAATAATAACTTTTAATATAAAAAATATTATTAAATAATATTTTTATATATTAATATAACAATTAAAAATATTTTGAGTAAATCAATTAAAATTATGGACATACAAAAAATTAAATCTATATTAATGAAATCCATATCATCATTAGAAAATGTATATATCAAAGGTGATAATAATCATATTGAAATTATAGCCATTGGAAAAATATTTTTAGGAATGAAACATGTTAAACAACAACAAACTATTTATATTCCATTAATGCAATATTTTACAAATCAAATTATTCATTCCGTATCCATTAAAACTTTTACACCACAAGAATGGAATCAAGAAAAAAATAATCATACATTATAAAAAAATATTTTTTTTATTGAATAACTATCAAAAAATATAATTTAAAATTATATTACAAATATTTAATAAACATGAAATAACTTTTACAACAATAATAATTGTTTAAAAATCTTTCATTAAAAATTAATTAATCTTAAAATATTTTATCAAATAATAAAAAAATAAATATCTTCACAATAAATTAATAAAATTAAATATTAAATAAATATATAAATGCACTATATTTATTAAATTAAAATTATAATATATAAAAATATATCAAAAATATTAAAATATAATTTTAATTAAAAATAATAAATTTTTAAAAATCATAATTTAAAAATATTTTTTAAAAAATAAATCTTGTTATATATAAAAATTTGATTTTATTTATTATATATAACCAATATACTATATCCGAAAAGAAATAAATTTTAAAAAACAATCAAAAATAATAACAAACATAATTAATTATCATATGATATATAATTAAAAAACTATTTAATATAAATATATAATATAATAATAAATTAAAATCAAAAATAAAATTAACAAAAAAAATATCAATTCTATAATAAAAATATAATCAAAATATTGCTTTTGAATAATAAAATTTAAAATTCTAAAAAAAAAATAAAAAATTTTAAAAGATATTAATTAAACCATGGAGTCAAATATGTATGCAATTTTAAAAAACGGTGGAAAACAATACCGAGTTACAATAGGACAAATAATTAAATTAGAAAAAATAAATCATAAAATTGGTGATATAATTCAATTTAATCAAGTATTAATGATATCTGATAACAATAAAATTAATATTGGTACACCATATCTGAATCAAATCAGTATCCAAGGATCTGTAATTGATCAAGGAAGAAACAAAAAAATCCATATTATTAAATTTAGAAGAAGAAAACATTATAAAAAACAGCAAGGACATCGTCAATTTTATACAAGTGTTAAAATACAAGAAATTAAAAATAATATACAATCAGGATAAAATAATATGGCACATAAAAAAGCAGGTGGGTCTACAAGAAACGGAAGAGATTCACATTCAAAAAGATTAGGAGTCAAAAAATTTGGTGGAGAATTAGTTTTTGCAGGGAATATTCTTGTTAAACAAAGAGGTACTAAATTTCATCCTGGAAACAATGTTGGTTGTGGAAAAGATTATACACTTTTTTCAAAAATTAATGGATACGTGCAGTTTATTACAAAAGGTATAAAAAATAAAAAATATATTAATATTATACAAAAAAAATAAAAAATATTAAAAAAAAAATTATTTTATCTTCAATAGATATTTAATATAATGCGTTTTACTTTAAAAAATAAAATTAATAATAAGATAACAATATATCTTTTTTAAAAATATTTTTCGATCAAAATAAAAATATAAAAAAACAAATTTTTATTTGATTCAATAATGCAAAAAAAAATTAATTAATTAACGGAAATAAAAATGAAATTTATTGACGAAGCTATTATTAACATAAAAGCCGGAAATGGTGGAGATGGATGTACTAGTTTTCGAAGAGAAAAATATATACCAAAAGGTGGGCCAAATGGTGGTGATGGCGGAGACGGTGGTAATATATGGTTAATAGCTTCAAAAAATTTAAATACATTAGTGGATTATAGGTTTAAAAAAATATTTCATGCAATGAATGGAGAAAATGGAAAACCGAAAAATTGTTCAGGTAAAAAAGGCTTAGACTTAATTCTATCTGTTCCTATAGGAACTAGACTTATTAATAATGATACTGATGAAATTATTTTAGATATGATTATTGAAAAAGAAAAAATACTAATTGCCAAAGGAGGATGGCATGGTTTAGGGAATACAAGATTTAAATCATCAACCAATCGAACACCAAAAAAAAACACTAAAGGTAAAAAAGGTGAGCAAATAAATGTTAAATTAGAATTAATACTATTAGCAGATGTTGGTACATTAGGATTGCCTAATGCTGGAAAATCTACATTAATCACAAAAATTTCATCGGCTAAACCTAAAATAGCAGATTATCCATTTACTACAATTATACCAACTTTAGGGGTAGTTAAAATAGGAGAAAAAAATAGTTTTGTTATAGCTGATATCCCAGGATTAATTGCAGGAGCATCTCAAGGAATTGGTTTGGGGATACAATTCTTAAAACATTTAGAAAGATGTAAAATTTTATTACATATTATTGATATTTCATCTAATGACATTAAATTAATAATAAATGATATTAGAATAATAATAACAGAAATAAAACAATATAATATGCAATTGTATCAAAAACCAAGATGGTTAGTATTTAATAAAATTGATTTATTAAATATTGAACAAATAAAATCAAAAATAAACAAAATATTAAAAAATATCATTCCTAAACCAAAAGTATATTTAATTTCATCGCTAAAAAAAATAGGCACCGATAAATTATGTTCAGATATTTTTAATTTTTTATATAATAGTTAAAAACTATTATATAAAAAATTAAACCTGATGTGATAAAATAATAACCGTGGATGAAAAATATTAAATATTATTTAAAATTATTATATTATCTTTTTGAAAATTGAGGACGACATCTAGCTTTTCTTAAACCAACCTTTTTACGTTCTACTTGTCTAGAATCACGAGTTACAAATCCAGCATTTCTTAAAGTAGGACGAAAAGTTTCATCATATTTTATTAAAGCTTTAGTTATTCCTTGACGAATAGCTCCTGCTTGACCAGAAATGCCTCCACCTTTGACAGTAATATAAAAATCAAATTTTTCATTTAAATTCATAATTTCTAAAGGTTGCAAAACAATCATACAGGATGTTTTACGACCAAAATATTCTTCTAATGATCGTTTATTAACTACTATTTTTCCAGATCCTAATTTAAAAAACACTCTTGCAGAGGAACGTTTACGTCTTCCAGTTCCATAATTGGTCACTTTATTCATATGATTATATATAAACCTCTATACTTAAAAATTTAACAATTTTGGTTTTTGAGCAATATGATTATGGTCATTAGTAGCATATATTTTTAGTTTACTTAACATAATCCTACCTAAAGAATTTTTTGGTAACATTCCTTGCACTGCAATTTTAATCGTTCTTTCAGGAAATTTTAAAATCATTTCCTGAAAAGTTATTTTTTTTATACCTCCTACATAACCTGTATGATGATAATAAAATTTATTGGTAGACTTTTTACCTGTGACTAATACTTTATTTGCATTTAAAACTATTAAATAATCTCCGGTATCTATATGAGGAGTAAATTCTATTTTATGTTTACCACGTAATCTTCTTGCTAATTCTGTTGCTAATCGTCCTAAAATTTTTCCACTGGCATCAACATAATACCAAGATTGTTTTACATTATTTTGTTTTATAGAAAAAGTTTTCATTCTTTTTACCTAATATTGTATGAATAAATAAAAATAATTGTAAAAATAAATAATATTCATAAAATTAATTATAAAAAATTATAGTGTTGATATTATATAAAAATATTATCTTATAATCATTAACAATAAATCTTCCATAATATATTAAATGAAACACTAAAAATTTCTACAAAAACTGTTTTTAAATAAGAAATTTTTATATAAATAATCAATTATCATTTTTATTATTTTTATATATAATTTAATAATTATAAATATTTAATATTTTTTATAAAAAATATTTTTATATAATTAAATGTACAAAATTATTTATAAAACATAAAAATAAAACAGTATTTTTATGATACGATTAAAATTATAACATATTAATAGGTAATTATTATGCAGTCTATTGATCCAATGCTAAAATTAAGATCTAATATTAATAATATTGATGAAAAAATAATTAATTTAATTAAACAAAGAGAATCTATTTCCATTCAAATTGCAAAAATTAAACTAGATAAAAAAATAAAAATAAGAGACAAAACAAGAGAAAAAGAATTATTATTCAATATAATAAAATTAGCTACAGAAAAAAACATAAATACAGATTTTGTTAATAAAATATTTAAAATTATTATAAATTATTCTATATTTATACAAAAATTATTTTTTGAAAAAAACCATAAATTAAATAAAAATAAATTATTTTATCTTGGACCCAAAGGTTCATATTCCTATATTGCTGCTCAAAAATATGAAAAAACATATTTTAAGCAATATGTAAAATACGCATGTATTAATTTTAAAAACATAATCAAAAAAACAGAAGAAAACAATAATAATTATGCTATTCTTCCAATGGAAAATACATCTTCAGGATTAATTAATGAAGTTTATGACGTATTAGAAAATACTAGTTTATATATTATTAAAGAAATAGATCTTCCAATTCAACATTGTTTGCTAGCATTAAAAAACACTAATATTCAAAATATAAATACACTATTTACACATTATCAACCATTTTTACAATGTAATAAATTTATTAAAAAATATCCAAATTGGAAAATAAAATACAAAAATAGTAGTACTGATGCTATGTATCATATTTTTAAACAACAAAATCATCAATTTGCTGCATTAGGACATGAAAAAAGTGGGAAAATATACAATTTACATGTAATAAAAAAAAATATTAGTAATCAAATTAATAATACTACAAAATTTATTATTTTAAGTCATCATATGAAAGAAATAAAAAATCAAAATAACATGAAAACTATTTTATTAATTCATATTAAAAAAAATTCTGATAACATTCAAAAAATATTATCAATTTTTCATAAAGAAAAAATAAAAATTACTAATTTTATATCTCGAACTAGTATTACTCAACCATTATTAAATACAATTTATATTACTTTTTTAAAAAATTGTGATTTAGTAGAAATTAAAAATATTTTAAAATATTTACATAATATAACAGAATCAATAAAAATATTAGGATATTACGACATTGAAAAAATAAATCAACAATAAAAATCAATACTATTGAATCAATAAAAATAACTAAAAAAAAATATTTATTAATCAATAAATTATTAATAACATAATTAATGAAATTAATTTTTAATTAAGAATATCATTAAGTTAATTATATAAAAATATATTTTTATATATTAATATTATAAAAACTCATAAAAAACAGAAAAATCATATGTTATTGATGAAAATATTAAATTTATTAGGATAATGATTATGTTTTCCAAATTAACTGAACGTTTATCTAAAACAATTAAAAATATATCTAATCAAGGAAGAATCACAGAAAAAAATATTAAAGATACATTAAGAGAAATTAGGAAGTCATTATTAGAAGCAGATGTTGCCTTATCAGTTATTCAAAATTTTATTCATTCTGTTAAAAATAAATTTATTGGATATAACATCAATAATAGTTTAACACCGGGTCAAGAATTTTTAAAAATTATTAAAAAAGAATTGATTATTATTATGGGTCAAAAAAACAATGAAATAAATTTAGCCATTACACCTCCAGCTGTTATTCTAGTAATAGGTTTACAAGGAGTAGGGAAAACAACCACAGTAGCTAAATTAGGAAAATTTATTAAAGAAACAAACAAAAAAAAAATATTAATTACATCTGCAGATATATATCGATTTGCAGCTATCAAACAACTAGAGATATTATCTAAACAAATTAATATTGATTTTTTCCCTATCAATAAAGAAGAAAAACCAATAGAAATTTCTAAAAAAGCTTTAAAATATGCTCAATTAAAAATGTATGATGCATTAATAATTGATACTGCAGGTCGATTACACGTTGATGTTGATATGATGAATGAAATAAAAACCATACATAAAATAATTAATCCAATTGAAACACTTTTTATTATAGATTCTATGATCGGACAAGATTCAATTAATATCATCAATACTTTTAATAACATTATCAATATAACTGGTGTTATTTTAACAAAAACTGATGGAGATGCCAGAGGTGGAGTTGCATTATCCATTCGTTATTTAACAAACATACCTATTAAATTTATTGGAACTGGAGAACAATTAAATGATTTAAAATTATTTGATCCAGAAAAAATAGCATCTAGAATTTTAGGAATGGATGATATGTTATCAGTGATTAAAGAAATTGAAAATACAGTAGATAAATACAAAATAATAAAAATGACTAAAAATATTAAAAAAAATAATAATTTTAATTTAAATGATTTTTTAATACATATCAATAAAATAACAAAAATGGGAAATATTACAAATCTTATACAAAAATTACCTCATAATGCAATAATTACAAAAAATTTTAAATCTTATTTTGATAAAAAAATGTTAATTAAAATAGAAGCTATTATAAATTCTATGACACCTAAAGAAAGAAACTCACCGGAAATAATTAAAGGATCTAGAAAAAAACGTATTGCAAAAGGTTCAGCAACTCAAGTACATGAAATTAATATACTATTAAAAAATTTTGAAGAAATCAAAAAAACAGTTAAAAAAATTAAAAACAAAGGAATTGGCAATATACTAAAAAATATAAAAAACAGTATTTTATAATAACAATTATTTTTTAATAAATATTAATAATTAGTATTTTAAAATAATTTTAGATGCATATTATTGCTAAAATCTAGTATAATAAAAATTATTTAAACATATATAGAGAAAAAATTATGGTAAAAATTCGTTTAGCTAGACATGGTGTAAAAAAAAGACCTTTTTATAAAATTATTATTGCTGATAGTCGTTTCCCTATTAATGGCAGGTTTATTGAAAAAATTGGATTTTTTAATCCTATAGCTTCAGGAAAAGCAGAAAAATTATTTATAAAAATAGATCGATTAAAATATTGGCAACAACAAGGAGCTCAATTATCTAAAAAGATTAATTTTTTAATTAAAAAACAAACGAAAAATAAATTATAAAATGTATCATTTTATAAAAATAGGAAAAATTATTGCTCCATATGGTATTTTAGGTTGGATAAAAATTTTTTCTTTTACAGAAAAACCTGAAAAAATATTCAATTATATTCCATGGTTAATTACTAATCAAAAAAAATCTAAAATAATTAAACCATTATTTTGGAAAAAACAAAAAAAAATATTATTAATTAAAATTAAAAATATTAACGATCGTGAAATAGCTCAAAAATTAAATAATTATTCAATTCTGGTTCATGAAGAACAATTACCAAAATTACCTGAACATGAATATTATTGGAAAGATATTATTAATTGTCATATTATTAATTTTAACAATAATATAGGAATAGTTACAAATATAATAAATACTGGTTCTAATGATATTCTTATTATAAAAAACAATAATTTAAATCAAAAAATAATATTAATCCCATTTATTATGCATCAAGTAATTAAAAATATTAATTTAATTCATAAGGTTATTACAGTAGAATGGACAATAAAATCTTAAATAATCAACAATCCACTTCTGTAATATGGATTGATATTATTAGTATTTTTCCAGAAATGTTTCAAATTCTAACAAATTATGGCATTATCGCTAAAGCAATCAAAAATAACATTTTAAAAATAAAATGCTGGAACCCAAGAAATTATACATCAAAAAAACGTAAAAATATAGACAATAAACCATATGGTGGTGGACCTGGAATGATTATGTCAGCTATACCCTTGATTCAAACTATTAGACATATCAAATCTATAAAAAAAAAAGGTATTACTAAAACAATTTATTTATCACCACAAGGAAAATTATTAAATCAAAAAATAATTTGTTCATTTTCTAAATTTTCTCAAATAATTCTCATATGTGGAAGATATAAAGGAATTGATGAAAGAATTATAGAAATGGAAGTAGATGAAGAATATTCTATAGGTGATTATATAATTAGTGGTGGAGAACTCGCTGCAATGGTATTTATTGATTCTTTAATTCGTATTCAACCAGGTGTTTTGCAAGATGAAAAATCATTTCAATCAGACTCATTTTATAATAATCTACTTGATTGTCCTTATTATACTAGACCAATAAACATAGAAGGAAAATGTGTTCCAACAATTTTATTATCTGGAAATCATGAAAAAATAAAAAAATGGAGAAAAATAGAATCACTAAAAAGAACTTTGCATAGACGTCCAGAACTATTAAAAAAAAATGAAAATCAATAATAAAAATTTGATTAAAAAATTCAAAAAAAGTAAAAATATAAATAATATAAACAATAAAAATTTATATTTATGTTAATTTTTATAGGATAAGCAATGAATAATATTATTCAAATCATTGAAAAAGAACAAATGACTAAAATCATACCAAAATTTAGATCTGGTGATACTATTGAAGTCAAAGTATGGGTTGTAGAAGGTTCTAAAAAACGTCTGCAATCTTTCGAAGGAATAGTAATTGCAATAAGAAATCGTCAATTAAATTCAGCATTTTGTGTTAGAAAAATATCTAATGGAGAAGGAATAGAAAGAGTTTTTCAAACTTATTCTCCTATAATTGATTCAGTTATTCTAAAAAGAAAAGGAGATGTACGACAAGCTAAATTATATTATTTAAGAAATCGAAAAGGAAAATCAGCAAGAATAAAAGAAAAAATCAATTAAAAATAAAAATCTTATTTTTATAAAATATAAATATCATGCAGTCAGCTTGCTATGCTAGACTGCAAAAATAACAAACTTTATAAAAATATGCATCTAAAAACAATACCAATTAAAAATTTTTGATATTTTATATTTTATCCAGAACCACCAATAGTTAATTTATCAACTTTAATAGTTGGTTGACCAATTCCAACAGGTATACTCTGACCATCTTTAATACATATACCTACACCAGTATCCATTTTTAAATCATTACCTACCATAGAAATCATATTCATAACATCTATTCCTGATCCAATTAAAGTAGCTCCTTTTACTGGTACAGTAATTTTTCCGTTTTTTACAATATAAGCTTCAGAAGTAGAAAAAACAAAATTACCAGAAGTAATATCTACTTGACCACCAGAAAAATTTGATGCATATAAACCATAATCAACACTATTTAAAATATCATCAGGATTAGATTTTCCAGACAATAAATATGTATTCGTCATTCTTGGCATTGGTAAATGAGAATATGATTCTCTTCTTGCATTTCCAGTCGAAACTGTATGCATTAATTTAGCATTAAATTTATCTTGTAAATAACTTGTTAAAATTCCATCTTTTATTAAAATATTATATTGAGTAGGTACTCCTTCATCATCAATATTTAAAGAACCACGTCTATTATTGATAGTTCCATCATCAACCACAGTACATAAATGTGATGCTACTTTTTGACCTATTTTATTACTAAAAACAGATGTTTGACGACGATTAAAATCACCTTCTAAACCATGACCAACCGCTTCATGTAATAATACTCCAGGCCAACCATTACCCAATACAACAGGATACATTCCTGACGGAGCAGATACAGCAGATAAATTTAATATTGCTATTCTCACAGCTTCTTTAGTTAAATGTTCTAACCATATTTCTCCTATTTCATTTTTTTCAAAATAAAAGTTATAATCATTACGTCCTCCTCCACCACTATAACCTCGCTCTCTATTATTATTGGATTCTACTAAGACACTAATTGATAGATGAACTAAGGGTCTAATATCAGCTGCTAAATTACCATCTGTTGAAGTTACTAAAATCTGTTCATATATACCAGTTAAACTAGCATTAAGTTTTATTATTCTATTGTCAATTTTTTTTGCAATATTATTAATTCTATATAAAAGATCTATTTTTTCTTTATTAGTAAATGTTAATAAAGGATTATTAATTTTATATAAATTAGGCGTATTACAAAATTTTAATTGATTAATTTTAGTAGATTGATTGCTATTAATAATTTTTTTTGCGATTTGTACATTTTGTTGTAATGTTTCTAATGTAATTTTATTAGAATATGAAAAACCAGTGCTCGTATTATGAATAACCCTAACACCCACACCTTGATCAAAATGATAATGAGAATTTTTTATTATTCCATCTTCTAAGGACCAATTTTCATAATATTGAGATTGAAAATATAATTCCCCATAATCTAGTTTACGATTAGATAAATCAGTTAAAAGAAATAACAAATCTTCATAATCAAGATTATTCATAGTTAATAATTGATCTGTCACCGAGCTCAGTATCATATAAACTCACTTATTTATAATAGTTTTTAATTATAAAAATACATAAATATTTTAAAAAATAAAATTAAATATATTAAATATATAATTAATGTATAAAAATAAAAATTTTTATTAAAAAATAAATTTTATATTGAATTTTAAATGATTATATATATAATTAATAGATAGATATTTATATTTCATTATTATTTTTAATATTTATTTTTTTTAATAAAATATTTTAAGTCAAAACTTATGAAAAATATGTTTAATATATTAGTATTAAATGGACCTAATATTAACCTTTTAGGTAATCGAGAGCCACAGATTTATGGTACAACCACAATAGAAAAATTAGTAACAGAATTACATGAAAAAGCAGTTAAACTAAATATTAATTTATCACATTTTCAATCTAACGCAGAACATGAATTAATCAATAAAATACATCAATCTCAAAATAAATTTCATTATATTGTTATCAATCCTGCTGCTTTTACACATACTAGTATTGCTTTAAGAGATAGTTTATTAGCTATTAATATTCCTTTTATTGAAGTACATATTTCTAATATTTATGCTAGAGAAAAATTTCGTGCCTTATCTTGGTTCTCAGACATTTCTCAAGGAATAATATCTGGATGTGGTGTAAAAGGATATTTTTGGGCATTGGAAATTGCTTCTTATCGTCTAAAAAATAAACACTAATCATTACATAAATAAAAAATTAAAAATATTATATATATATAAAATTATCATAATTATTTTTAATAACTCGACAAAATATGCAATAATTTTTTCATATCTTGAGGAATATCAATTTCCCATAACATAATTTTTTTAGTAATAGGATGTAAAAAACTTAATTTTGTTGAATGTAATGCTTGTCTAGGAAATTTTTTAATAATATTAAAAATATTTCTAGACAATCCATTAAGATAAATATTTTTTTTATAATATAATTTATCACCAACAATTGGATGATTAATAAAAGACATATGAACACGAATTTGATGTGTTCGACCAGTTTCTGGTATAATACGTAGATAAGTATGAAATTTAAATTTATTAATAATTCGATAATTTGTAATGGATTTTTTACCTAAAATATTTGTAGTCATTTTTTTTCTTTTTACTGAATGACGCATAATTGGTTCATCAATTTTTCCACCAGATATCATAGAACCAAACACAATAGTTTTGTATTCGCGAAACATTTTTCTAGCTAAAATTAATTCTTTTAATTGATTATATGCTAATAAAGTTTTGGCAACGACCATTAATCCTGTTGTATCTTTATCTAAACGATGTACTATTCCTGATCGTGGTAAATATTTAATATTATTATTTAAAAATAATAAAGCATTTAATAAAGTACCATCTAAATGACCAGGAGATGGATGTACCACTAAATTATCATATTTATTCACAACAAAAATATATTCATCTTCATAAACAATATCAATAGGAATGTTTTCTGGTTGTAATAAATCAGTTTTTTGAATTTTTGCAATAATTAAAATTGTTTCACCACCAAAAAATTTTTTATCTGGTTGATTGACAATTTTTTGATTAACTAAAACTTGATTATTAAGAATCCATTTTTTTAAAGTTTCACGAGAGTAATCATTAAATAATTCTACTAATATATGGTCTAACCGTTTCTTTAATCCATTTTTATAAGGTATTTGTGCAAATAATTCTATTTTTTTGTCCATAATAAAATTATAATTTAATAATTGATATTAATTATAATATATAAATATATGAAAAATAAATATAGAATTGATAAATATATTAATTTATTTATATAAAAACATTATTATTTTAAATTTTTTTTATATAAATAAATTATTTTAATATAATAACCAATCTTCAATTATACATGCATAATATTATTACATAAAAAATAATTATGTATGTATTTTTAATTAATAATATTTCAAATAAAGTTTAAAAAATATTCTAAAATTGAAATTATATAAAACTAATAATTGAAAAAAATAAAAATGATTGTTACTAATAATTAATATATTAAAATATTTTTAAAAATATAATTTTTATGTATTAATCAATATATATTAAGATAAATAATTCAATCATTAGAATAATAATGAAATAAATTAAAATAACTAAAATATATCTAAAAATAAAATTAAAATGAAAATAAATACTAATGACATACGTAAAATGTTTTTGACTTTTTTCAAAAAAAAAGGTCATGAGATAATGGCTAGTAGTTCATTAATACCAGAAAATGATTCTACTTTATTGTTTACAAATGCCGGAATGAATCAATTTAAAGATATTTTTTTAGGACAAAATAAAAATAAATATACTCGTGTAGCAACCATTCAAAAATGTTTACGTACAGGAGGAAAACATAATGATTTAGATAATATTGGTTATAGTGAAAATCATCATACTTTTTTTGAAATGTTAGGAAATTTTAGTTTTGGCGATTATTTTAAAAAAGAAGCTATTTTATATGCATGGGAATTATTAACATCCGAAAAATGGTTTAATTTAAATCAAAATAGATTATGGGTAACAGTATATCATAAAGATCAAGAAACATATAATATATGGATTAATACTATAAAGTTACCTAAAAATAAAGTTGTTTTTATCAAAGACAATAAAAATTCTCAATTTAATTCTGATAATTTTTGGCAGATGGGTGATTATGGACCATGTGGTCCTTCAACAGAAATTTTTTATGATACTACCAATGCTTATTTAAATAATTCTATCAATTATTGTACAAATACACTGAAAGGACAAGTAGAAATTTGGAATATAGTTTTTATGGAATATAATCGTACATATGATGGTCAATTAATAAAATTACCGATTCCATCTGTAGACACTGGTATGGGGTTAGAAAGAATTACAAGAATTTTACAAAACAAGAAATCAAATTATGAAATTGATATTTTTGAAAAAATAATAAAATCTATTATCCAATTTAATCCAAACATTAATATTAATGAAAAAAAATCTATTCATATTATAGCTGATCATATTAGATCTGCATCATTTTTAATTTCAGAAAACATATTACCTAGTAATGAAGGAAGAGGATATGTATTAAGAAGAATTATTAGAAGAGCTTTAAGACATGCTTATACTAGCGGTATGAATAAATTATTTTTTTATAAGTTAGTACCCACTTTAATTCAAGCAATGGAAGAAGAATCATTATTAATTAAAAAACGAGAAAAGATTATTCAAAATATATTAAAACAAGAAGAAATTCAATTTAATTATACTATTAGTCGTGGAATAAAATTATTAAAATCAAAAATACAAAAAATGAAAGGGAAAATATTAAACGGAAAAACGATTTTTAAATTATATGATACATTCGGTTTTCCAATAGATTTAACAGCTGATTTTTGCAAAGAATACAATTTAAAAATAGATTATGAAGGTTTTAAAAAAGAAATGAGTTTGCAAAAAAAACAAACAAGAAAATCAAATATGTTTAAGAACAATCATGAACTATACATAGATATTAAACATCATTCTATTTTTGTCGGTTATAATAAATATGAAATTAAATCTACAATTCAACAAATTTTCGTTAATGGAATTTCTGTAAAAAAATTAACTGTTGGAGAATCAGGAATTATTATTCTAAATCAAACACCTTTTTATCCTGAATCAGGAGGACAAATAGGAGATATTGGAATAATATTAAAAGATGAAAATGTTTTTGAAGTTAAAAATACAAAAAAACATGGTATTGGAATAGGACATTATGGAATATTAAAATCAGGTGAAATAAATATTAATCAATTAATAACTGCAAAAATAAATATCAAAAATAGAATTCTAATTCAAAATAATCATTCTGCTACTCATTTATTACATTCTACTTTAAGAAATATATTTGGTGAAAATACTGTCCAAAAAGGATCTTTAGTAAATGATTCATATTTAAGATTTGATTTTGTATGTTATCAAAAAATTACAATTGAAATAATACAAAAAATAGAAAATATAATCAATTATTATATTTTAAAAAATATACCAATTAATACAACAATTGATACATTCAATAATGCTAAACAAAAAGGAATATTAGCGTTATTTCATGAAAAATATAATGATATTGTCAGAATTGTGTCTATTAATAATTATTCTGTAGAATTATGTGGAGGTACTCATAGTAGTCATACAGGAAATATAGGCCTTTTCAAAATCATTAATGAAAAAAGTATAGGATCTGGAATTAGAAGAATAGAAGCAATAACAGGTAAAAATGCTGTTAAATTTATACAAAAAAAAGAAATAGAAATAAAAAATATAATTAATATTCTCAATGCTAATGAAAACAATGTTCTTGATAAAATAAAAATATTAATTGAAAAAAACAAAATTTTAGAAAAAAAAATTGAATATTTTACAGAAATAGAATTAATAAATATAAAAAATCAATTAATAAAAAAAAATCAATTAATCAATAATATTAATATATTAATTGAAAATGTTCATAATTTTAATATAAAACTACTACGTACTATTATTGATAAAATCAAACTAAATCTCAATTCTTCAATTATTATTTTAACAACTGTCAATAAAAATAAAATTTATTTTATTATCAATATTAGTAAAACATTAAATAATAATATACAAGCTAATAAAATTGCAAAAAAAATAATAGCACACATCGGTGGAAAAGGAGGAGGCAATCCTTCCTTATCAGAAGGCGGTGGAGGTGAAAAAATAGAATTATTATCTAGTACACTAAATAATATAAAACAATGGATTATAAAAAAAATCAATCAATAATAGTTTTATTGATAAATAATAATAAAAAATAAAAACATATTACTATAATATTTTTTTTAAAATTATCATTTGTACATCATTATGGTAAGAACTAAAAAATTTTATTTATATTCAAGATAGAATATAATAAACAAACTAACAATATAATTATTATTTTTGCAAGGAGCAAACAATGCTGATTTTAACTCGAAGAGTTGGAGAAACACTAGTTATTGGAGATGAAATCACTGTAACTGTTCTCGGTGTAAAAGGAAATCAAGTTCGACTGGGTGTAAATGCACCTAAAGAAATTTCAGTACATCGAGAAGAAATATATCAAAGAATTCAAGCAGAAAAAAAACAAGAATCTAATTATTAAATTTCTTTACGTCTTACATCTTTAAGAATTGTAAGACGTAGAGTCTAATAAAAAATTATTTGATTTTTTAACATAAAAAACGTATCATTAAAAATAAATAAAGCAGATAATACTATCTAATAACTATTAGATAAAAAAATATAAGGTGAGATGGCCGAGTGGTTTAAGGCGCTCCCCTGCTAAGGGAGTATGTGTAACTAGCATCGAGGGTTCGAATCCCTCTCTCACCGAAATTTTATAATTTGCATCCGTAGCTCAGATGGATAGAGTACTCGGCTACGAACCGAGCGGTCGGAGGTTCGAATCCTTCCGGATGCAATATAAAATAATTAAATATCAATAGAAATATTAATTAAAGTACTAAAATATAAAATCAATATTAAAATAACGAATAAAATTCTAATTAATTTTTTTTAATCAATAAATAATTATCAATCAATAATATCATTTTAAAAAATTATTTTAAAATGATAATAATAAAATTATATATCAAGGATTTTATTTTGATTCCTACTCTATCAAATGAATTAAAATGGCTAAAAGATAATGTTATTACCTTAAAAAATATTTGTAGAGGCATAGAAAGAGAAACGTTACGTATAAATTTAGATGGTCAATTATCCAATATCCCACATCCATTTTTTCTTGGATCTGCTTTAACAAATAAATGGATTACAACTGATTTTTCTGAAAGTTCATTAGAATTTATTACTCCAGTAAATAATGATATTAATTTTTTACTAAATTTTTTAAATCATTCTTACCATTTTGTCAGTCAAAATATTATTAATGAACGTATGTGGCCATTAAGTATTCCATTGTTACCAAAAAATGAAAATATGATACCAATTGCTCAATATGGATCATCAAAAATAGGAGAAAAAAAAACAATATATAGACAAGGATTAAAAAATCGATATGGATCTTCTATGCATATGATTTCGGGTATACATTATAATTTTTCTTTATCTTTAGATTTTTGGAAAAAGTGGAAAAAAATTAATAATCATAAGATTAACTATATTTCTGAAGGATATTTTAAAATAATTAGAAATTATCATCGATTTGGATGGATAATACCATATCTTTTCGGATCTTCACCTACATTATGTTCTAACTTAATTAAAAATAAAAAAAATATACATTATTTAAAAAAAAATAAAAAAGTAGATTTTTATGCACCATGGTCTACTTCTTTGAGATTAAGTAACTTTGGTTATAAAAATTATTCACATACTAAATTAAATATGAAATTTAATTCTTTAAATGAATATTTATTTAATTTAAAATATGCTATTAATACTCCTTTTGAAAAATTTGAAAAAATAGGATTAAAAAATTCAATAGGTTTATATAATCAACTCAATACTAATATATTACAAATGGAAAACGAACTATATACTCCTGTTAGACCAAAAATATTATTAAAATCTGGAGAATCATATTTAAAAAAATTATCCAAAAAAGGAATTGAATATATTGAAATTCGTTCACTAGATATCAATCCATTTTATCCTATTGGAATCAACAAAGAACAAATCCTTTTCTTAGATTTATTATTAATCTGGTGTCTACTAATTCATTCTCCTTTTTTAACAAAAACAGAATTAAAAATTGTCTATGAAAACTGGAATCGTGTAATTTTTGAAGGAAGAAAACCAAATCAACATATATTGATTAATAAAAACAAAGATTCTGTATCTTTAATGACTATCGGTAAAACTATTTTCCAAGATTTATTTAAAATAGCTGAAATTCTAGACTTAAATAATAATAATAATAATTATTATAATGTCTGTTTAGAACTAATTAAATATTTTGATAATACTGAATTGACGTACTCAGCTCAATTATTAGATAAATTAATAAAATATGGTATAAAAAATACAGGTCTAGAATTAGCAAATAAATATTATGAATATTATAAATTAAAACCATTAAATAAGAATATTAATGATTTATTTTTAAAAGAATCAAAGCGTTCTATTAAAGAACAAGATATAATAGAAAAAATTAATAAAAGTTCATTTTTAAAATAAAAATTAATTTTTATTTTAAAAATGAATTATTTTTATATTTAATTTAAATCATTTTTAATAAAAAATAAAATATTAAAAAAATAATTTTTAGATAATTTAATATACATTTTATTGTATATGTAATATGAATATATTTTAATTTTGACGGTATAATTTAAAAAATAATATATTTACTAGGAGTAAAAACTGAAAATAAAGATATATCCCATGCATTTATTGAAAATGTATTAAAATACTGAAAATCATATGCTAATCCTACCAAAAAACAATTTTTTTTTGAACAGGCAAGTGTGTGATCATAAAAACCTTTTCCCATTCCTAATCTATTGCCAAATTTATTAAATGCTACTAAAGGCAAAAAAATTAAATCTAAATTATCAACTAAACATATTTTATCTTTTATTTTTGGTTCAAAAATACCAAATATATTTTTTATTAATATAGAATGTGAATGATATTCATAAAATAATATTTTTCTTTTTTCTAAAGTACTAATAACAGGTAAAAAAATATTTTTTTTTTCAGCCATAATTGAAAAATTAATGGATTAGTATTTATTTCACCATCAAAAGATAAAAAAATTCCAATATTATTAGATTTATTAATAATATTATTATTTAAAACCAGCTTAGATATTTTTAAAGAAGAAACGTATCTAGTTTTTAATGAAATATTTTTTCTATATAATCGTATACAATGTCTAATTTCATTATTGTCTAACATAAATTATCCTATATGAAAATATTGTTTAAAAAATATATTTTATATAAAATATTTTATTATCATTAATTGATAATCATTATCAAATTGGTTTTTTTTAAATTTAATTATTTATAATAGTTTTTATGCCATTTTTAGTACCCACAAGTAAAATATCAGCTTTTCTTTGAGCAAAAATACCAACTGTTACAACTCCTGGAAAAGAATTAATTTTTTGTTCCATGTTCAAAGGATCAGTAATATTTAAATTATATACATCAACAATTAAATTTCCATTATCAGTAATCACATTTTTACGTAATTTAGCTTCTCCACCTAATTTATTCAATTCAGAAATAATATAAGAAGAAGCCATAGGAATAATTTCAACAGGAAGAGGAAATTGACCTAATACATTTACTTGCTTTGATTCATCTACAATACAAATAAATTTTTTTGATACCGACGCTAAAATTTTTTCTTTAGTTAAAGCTTCTCCTCCGCCTTTAATCATCTGTAAATTATTATTAACTTCATCTGCACTATCAATATAAATAGATAAAGTACCAACTTCATTTAAATCAAATACTGGTATTCCTAAATTATTCAAACAAATCGTAGAAGAAATAGAACTAGAGACTGTACCTTTAATTAATTTTTTTATACTACCTAACTCCTGAATAAAATAAGAAACAGTAGTTCCTGTACCTATTCCTATAATAGAATTAGGAGTAATATAATCTAATACTTTATGTGCTACAGATTTTTTTAAATGATTATAAAGCATAATTTAAGAACCTATATTCTATATCAATAACATTAATTTATATACAAAATGACATTTAAAAATATTTAAAAAATAAATTAAAATTAAAAAAAATAAATTTTTATATTACATGATTATTTACAAAAATAATAATAAAATTTTTTATGAACAATTCAGTATAAAAACATTTCCAACAAAAAATTATTTATAATTTTTTGTTGGAAATATCAATACATTTAAATTTAAAATCATAGTATATTTATATTGAATTTTAGTATATTTATAATATATATATATGGCTGGGACACCTGGATTCGAACCAGGGATGCCGGTATCAAAAACCGGTGCCTTACCACTTGGCTATGTCCCAAATTATGATGTTATAAATTATTTTAAAATACTTATACGGAAGGCGAGACTCGAACTCGCAAATCTTTCGATGTCAGATCCTAAATCTGGTGCGTTTACCAATTCCGCCACTTCCGCTATAATAATTTATTTTATAAAAACAAACATATTATATATTGGCTATGACGGGAATTGAACCCATGACCCCAGCGTTATGAGTGCTGTGCTCTAACCAACTGAGCTACATAGCCTTGAATATAAATAATTTATTTTAAAATAAAAAATATTTTAAAACATTACTTATTTTAAAATTTATAATTTATAATAAATATAATACTATATTTTTATTATATCATCAATAGACTTATGAATTTCTTATTAAAATAATTAATATGCCAATAATATTTAAAAAATTTTTTTATATATATTTAAGTATTTTTTAATAATAACCACTATAAAAATAAAAACAAATGAAAAAAATAATTCAATTTAAAAAAAATAATTTTATTAAAAAAATTATTTATTTAGACCTAAAAAATAACAAATATTCTCAAATTCATACAAGATTTCCACCTGAACCAAATGGATATTTACATCTTGGACATGCAAAAGCTTTATGTTTAAATTTTGGAATAGCTAATGATTACCAAGGATATTGTAATCTAAGATTCGATGATACAAACCCGAAAAAAACTAAAAAAAAATACATTAATTCAATTATCAATGATATCCAATGGCTTGGATTTAAATGGAATGGAAAAATTCATTATACTTCTGAATATTTTAAAATTTTATATGAATATGCTATACAATTAATTAATAAAGAACTAGCTTATGTGGATTTATTAGATAAAAATCAAATCAAAGAATATCGTGGTACACTAACTCAAAAAGGTAAAAATAGTCCTTATAGAAATCATACAATTGAACAAAACATCAAATTATTTCGACAAATGCAAAATGGCGAGCTAAATCCAGGGACAGCCTGTTTAAGAGCAAAAATAGATATGGAATCCAATTATATGATTATGAGAGATCCTGTATTATATCGTATTATATTTTCAAAAAATGATAGTAATCATCATAAATGGTATATTTATCCAACATATGATTTTAGTCATTGTATATCTGATTCTATTGAAGGCATTACTCATTCGTTATGTACATTAGAATTCACAGAAAATAAAAAAATATATGATTGGATACTTAAAAATATTAATATAAAAAATATTCCTAAACAATATGAATATTCTAGATTACAATTAGAATATTCAATTCTTTCTAAAAGAAAACTACAAACATTAATTGATAATAAAATTGTTAAAGGATGGGATGATCCAAGAATGCCAACAATTTCTGGGTTAAAAAGAAGAGGTTATACACCTCAATCAATAACAAATTTTTGTAAAAAAATAGGAATTACCAAACAAGAAAATATAATAGAATTATCTTTATTAGAATGCTGTATCAGAAATGAACTAAATTATACTGCTCCAAGAATAATGGCAATTTTAAATCCAATTAAAATAATTATTACTAATTATCCCATAAACTATGTAGAAAAATTGATTGTACCTAACCATCCAAATAGACCAGAATTAGGCACAAGAACATTATTGTTTTATCGAGAAATATATATTGATCAATCAGATTTTTCTGAAGAAGACAACCCAAACTATAAAAGATTAACTTTAAAACAAGAAGTTCGATTACGTTATTCTTATGTTATCCAAGCATATAAAATAAAAAAAGACATAAATAACAATATTAAAATTATATATTGTAAATATGATCCAAAAACATTAGGAAAATCACCAGATAATAGAAAAATTAAAGGTGTCATTCATTGGATTGCAAGTAATAATATTTGCAAAGCAGAATTTCATATATATAATCGATTATTTACTATCCCTAATCCTGAAAACAATAAAAATTTTTTAAATTATATTAACAAACAATCATTAATTATAAAAAAAGGATTAATTGAATCCAATATTATAAACAATCATGATCAACTTACATATCAATTTGAAAGAGAAGGATATTTCTATATGGAAAAAACAAAAAAAAATCATTTTATTTTTAATCAAGTGACTACATTAAGAGAAAATAAAAAAAATAAAAATAAAATTTTAAAAAAATAAAAATATTACATTTAAAATTGAATTATTATTTTAAAAAATTACTAATTAATGATAATGAAAAATTAATTTATTTAAAATATTTTATAATCATTAAAAAATTTTATTTGTTCTAAAAAATATTTTAAAATAAATATTAATATATAAAAATATTTTTTCAAAAAAAATATATTTATATATATATATATATTTATATAAAATAAATAAAAATAAATAATTTTATATAATTCTAAAAAAATAACAATAATTTATGCATGAAATCACATTCAAAATAAAATATTTAAACAAAATTGAAACATTTTTAAAAAACATTTTTTATATTCATAAAATGAATTAACTTAATCAATATGTTTTATTATCATATAATAATATAATTTAATATAATTTATTGTATGATATTCATATTACATTTTTTATCTCTGGTTCAGTATGAAAACTAATTATATTTTTATTACTGGCGGAGTCGTGTCATCATTAGGTAAAGGAATTACTGCAGCATCGATAGCTTCTGTTCTTGAATCTCGAAAGCTAAATGTTACTATTATGAAATTAGACCCATATATCAACGTAGATCCAGGTACAATTAATCCAATTCAACATGGTGAAGTATTTGTGACTGAAGATGGTTCTGAAACAGATTTAGACTTAGGGCATTATGAACGATTTATTAGAAAAAAAATGACACGACATAATAATTTTACCACTGGTAGTATTTATTCAGAAGTATTACAAAAAGAAAGAAAAGGTGATTATTTAGGTTCTACTATTCAGGTTATTCCACATATTACTAATGCTATTAAAAAAAGAATTCTTCAAGGATCTAAAAAAAGTAGAATTTCAATAATAGAAATTGGAGGAACAGTAGGAGATATAGAATCTTTACCTTTTTTAGAAGCAATACGTCAAATGTCTAATGATATCAATAAAAAACATATATTTTATATACATTTAACATTAGTACCTTATATTTCAGTCTCCAAAGAAATTAAAACTAAACCAACACAACATTCTGTAAAAGAGTTATTATCAATAGGCATACAACCAGATATGTTAATTTGTAGATCCGAATTTCCAGTACCAAAAAATGAAAAAGAAAAAATCGCTTTGTTTTGTAATATTCCAATCAAAGCTGTAATATCTTTACAAGATTTAGATTCAATTTACCAGATTCCAAAATTATTAAAATTAGAAGGTGTAGATAAATATATTTGTAATTATTTTAGAATTAAAGCACCTGAAGCTGATTTATCAGAATGGGATACAGTAATTTATGAAGAATCGCATACTAATAATATAATAACTATTGGAATAATAGGAAAATATATTGAATTACCTGATGCATATAAATCTGTTATAGAAGCATTAAAACATGCCGGTCTTAAAACTAGTACTATGGTCAAAATCCAATTAATAGATGCACAAAAAATTGAAAACAACAAAGGCATTGATTTATTAAATAATTTAGATGGAATTTTAATTCCAGGTGGTTTTGGGAAACGAGGAATCGAAGGTAAAATGATGTCTATTAAATATGCCAGAGAAAAAAAAATACCATATTTTGGTATTTGTTTAGGAATGCATTTGGCAATAATAGAATTTTTTAGAAATGTAATTGGAATAAAAGAAACTAATTCTACAGAATTTGATCCGAAATGTCAATATCCAATTATTGATATAATTTCTAATAATAAAAACAATAAAAATCTAAAAGCAACAAAAAAAAATAAAAAAGAAATACCAATAGGAGGTACTCTGCGTTTAGGTAGCAAAACATGTATTTTAGATAAAAATAGTTTAGTTGAAAAATTATATGGAAAAAATATTATTATTGAAAGATATAGACATAGATATGAAGTTAATCATCAACTATTAGATCAAATAAATATATCAGAATTAAAAATCACCGGTCGTTCTAAAAAAAATCAATTAGCAGAAATCATTGAATTAAATAATCATCCTTGGTTTATTGCATGTCAATTTCATCCAGAATTTACATCAACTCCAAGAGAAAGTCATCCATTATTTATCGATTTTATTAAAGCATCAATTAAATTTCAAAAAACAAATAATAATATTAATATCAAAAATAATTAAACAGATATTATTATTAATGAAAAATGGAAAAAAAATGTCAAAAATTAAAAAAATTATTGCTCGAGAAATAATTGATTCTAGAGGATATCCGACAATTGAATCTGAAGTTCATCTTGAAAATGGATGTATAGGTTTAGCTTCTGTTCCATCTGGAGCATCAACAGGTTCAAGAGAAGCATTAGAATTAAGAGATGGTGATCCATCTTATTTTTCAGGGAAAGGAGTCAAAAAAGCGATTAATATCATAAATAATGAAATTAACGAATTACTACATCAACAAAATCCTATGAATCAAAAAAATATTGATTCTATGATGATAGAATTAGATAATACCTATAATAAATCAAAATTAGGAGCAAATTCTATTTTATCAGTATCCTTAGCAAACGCCAAAGCAGCTGCTCATACAAATAAAATTCCTTTATACCAACATATCTCAAATATATATGAAAATTCTGGAATTTTTTCTATGCCATTACCAATGATAAACATTATCAATGGTGGAAAACATGCAAATAATAATATAGATATACAAGAATTCATGATTCAACCAATTAGTGCAAAAAATATCAAAGAAGCAATACATATGGGATCAACAATATTCCATAAATTATCAGAAATATTACAAAAAAAAGGTATGAATACTGCTGTTGGAGATGAAGGAGGCTATGCTCCAAATTTAAATTCTAATGCAGATGCTTTAAAAATCATTCAAGAAGCTATAGAACAAACAGATTATATTTTAGGTAAAGATATTACTTTAGCTTTAGATTGTGCAGCTTCTGAATTATACGATAACAAAACTAAAAAATACTATTTAAATAGTGAAAAAAAAAGTTTTAATTCAAAAGAATTTACACATTATTTAGAAAAATTAACCGAGAAATATCCAATTACATCTATAGAAGATGGTCAATCTGAATTAGATTGGGAAGGATTTTCATATCAAACAAAAATGTTAGGGGGAAAAATTCAATTAGTCGGAGATGACTTATTTGTAACTAATACAGAAATTTTAAAAAAAGGAATAAAAAAAAATATAGCTAATTCTATTTTAATTAAATTTAATCAAATTGGAACATTGACAGAAACTTTATCAGCTATTAAATTAGCTAAAAAATCAAAATACACTACAATCATTTCACATAGATCTGGAGAAACAGAAGATTCATTTTTAGCTGATTTAGCTGTAGGAACTGCTGCTGGTCAAATTAAAACAGGATCAATGAGTCGTTCTGACAGACTTATCAAATATAATCAATTAATAAGAATTGAAGAAAAATTAGGATATTTAGCAGCACCTTATCATGGTAAAAAAGAATTAAATATGTTTAATAATTGTTGTAAAAATAAAAATAAAACAAAAAATTAATATCAATAATAATTCAATTAATAATATGTCTTATTTATGATTAATATTTTATTGTTTAAGAATGTTTATTCTAGTTAATTATTATAAATGTAGTAAACAAGAATATTTTTATTTATTTAAAAATATAATTTATTCTATAAAATATATAAGATATATATATAAATATATAATTAATGTAATTGATAAAGATAAAAATTTTATTAACATAAAAAAATCTCAAAATATTAATTTATATTTATACAATATATTTATATATACTACTAATATTATATTTTTAAAAATGAAAATGATAATAAATTATTTTATAAGTAGTCCATATTAAAATAGATATGGACTACTTATATTATTTAAAAGAAGTTTATTATAATAAAAAAACAAAATAATGTATAAAATTTTTAATAATATATCATTTTTAATAAAATATAAATAAATAATTATATATACAATATTATTTTTATATAATGTGTATTATTATTAAAATAATTATTTTTTTAAGAATAAAATTATTGTTATACAAATAAAACATAATATTTAATTTTTAATATAAATTATTAAAAATCATTTTCCATATAAAATTAAAATATAAATTTTTTATAAATAATTTTTCTCAATTTTAGTTCATCAATAATTTTTTTTATATTATTTTGTAATTTTTCAGTTCCATTGATATATATATCAGGATTTTTTGGTATTTCATAAGGTGAAGTCAAACCTGTAAAATTAGATATCAACCCTAATCTAGCTTTTTTATACAATTTTTTCGGATCGCGATTTTCACAAATTTGCAAAGGAGTATCAACAAATATTTCTAAAAAATTATTTTTACCAACAATCTTTCTGACTAATTCTCGTTCATTATGAAAAGGAGAAATTAAAGCAGTAATCACTAATAAACCAGCATCAATCATTAATTTTACTATTTCCGCCACTCTTCTAATATTTTCTTTTCGATCTGTATCGGTAAAATTTAAATCTTTACATATTCCGTATCTTAAATTATCACCATCTAATAAATAAGTACTAATTTGGTTCTGAAATAATAATTGCTCTAAATTACCTGATATAGTCGATTTTCCAGAACCAGATAATCCAGTAAACCATAAGACATGAGCTTGATGACCATGTAACTGTTCTCTTTTATTACGAGTAATTATATGATTCTGAAAACTAATATTTAAATTCTTAAATCTTTTCAAATTAGTTATAATTCTCTATTATGATGTAAATTTCTATTTTTCAATCTGAAAAATAACGAAAAATTAAATCTTTTAACTCTAATTCAAAAAATTTCATATTTTTAGAATAATTCATTTTTTTAAAAACAAAAGTATTTTTAATCATACCAGCTGCAACAGTATTATTGCTTAAAAGATCGATAAAAATTACACTACCTATAACAAAATTATTTAAATAATTATCTATAATAATGGATTCATCAAAAATCACTTTAACACGTCCAATACTATTAATATTTAATTGCGTAGTATTTACTTTCGAAAAAGTATTAATATCTCTTGTATGTAAAATTTCTTGAATATATATTCGTACAATTTTTCCAGCAACTTTCATCAAATAAAATTCTTTTTTATATAATGGTTTTTCTGACATCCAAACAATATCTATATCTGCTTCTCTAATAGGTTTTAATTTTGAATCAATATCTACGATAACATCACCACGAGAAATGTCAATATTATCATTAACTACTAAAGTAATAGATTGTCCTTTTTTAGCAATTTTTAAATCACCTTCAAAAGTAACAATCCTTGAAACGCTAGTAGTTAAACCTATCGGTAAAATTTTAATATTTTGTCCAATTCTGATTTCACCAGAAGCTATAGTACCTGAATAACCTCTAAAATCTAAATCAGGTCTATTCACTAATTGAACAGGAAATATTAAAGCATCATTACAATTATCTTTAGATATATTAATATTTTCTAATATTTTAAGTAATGTAAATCCTTGATACCATAACATATTTTTACTTTTAAAAACTATATTTTCACCTATTAAAGCAGATATTGGTATGAAATATACTTGTAATTTAAATTTTATATTTTTTAAAAAAAGACTAAAATCCTTACAAATATCTTCAAATACTTGCATTTTATAATCTACTAAATCCATTTTATTCACAGCAACAATTAAATGTTTTATACCTAATAAATTAGAAATAAAAGTATGTCTTTTAGTTTGCTCTAAAATACCTTTTCTGGCATCAATCAATAAAATTGAAGCTGAAGAAGTAGAAGCTCCAGTAACCATATTTCTAGTATATTGTTCATGTCCTGGAGTATCTGCAATAATAAATTTTCTATTTTTAGTAGAAAAATAACGATAAGCTACATCAATTGTAATCCCTTGTTCTCGTTCAGCTTGTAATCCATCTACTAATAATGCAAAATCCAAAGATTTACCTTGAGTACCATGACGTCGACTATCCTGATATAAAGAACATAATTGATCATCATAAATATGTTGTGTATCATACAACAAACAACCTATCAAGGTACTTTTACCATCATCCACGCTACCACAAGTCAAAAATCTTAATAAACTTTTATTATATTTTAAATTCAAATAGTTATTTATATTACTATTAATATTTTTATTTTTTAAAACAACAGATTTCATGTTTTTAGTTATCCTTAAAAATAACCTTGTTTTTTCTTTAATTCCATCGAATTTTGTTGATCATAATCAATACTTCTACCACTTCGTTCACTAATTTTTGAAATTAAGGTTTCTTGTATAATTTCAGGTAATGTTTGAGCAGTAGATTCAATTGCACTAGTCAAAGGCCAACATCCTAAAGTACGAAAACGAACCATACGAGAACTTACTGATTCATTACATTGGATTTTCATATTCTCGTTATCGACTAATAATAATTTACCATCTCTTTCTAAAATTGGTCTGAGAGAAGCATAATATAAAGGAACAACTTCAATTCCTTCTAAAAAAATATATTCCCATATATCTAATTCTGTCCAATTAGATAGAGGAAAAACACGAATGCTTTCACCTTTATTAATTTTACCATTATAATTATTCCATAATTCAGGACGTTGTTCTTTAGGATTCCAACGATGAAGAGAATCACGAAAAGAATAAATTCTTTCTTTAGAGCGAGATTTTTCTTCATCTCTACGTGCTCCTCCAAAAGCAGCATCAAATTGATATTTATCTATAGCTTGCTTTAAACCTTCTGTTTTCATTAAATCTGTATATTTAGAACTATTATATGTAAAAGGAGTAATATTTAATTTCATCCCATCAGGATTTTTATAAACAATTAATTCTGCATTTATGTTTTTTACAATTTTTTTTCTAAATGTATACATTTCTTGAAATTTCCATCCAGTATCTACATGTAATAATGGAACAGGAATTTTACCGGGATAAAATGCTTTTCTAGCTAAATGCAACATTACAGAAGAATCTTTTCCAACAGAATATAAAATCACAGGGTTATTAAATTCTGCTATAACTTCTCTAAAAATATAAATACTTTCTGATTCTAACTGACGTAAATGTTCAAAATGATTTTTATTCATAATTTTTATCTTTTATATTCCATTAATATTAAATTTAATTAAATCATCATGCATGATATTAATAATTAAACCATTTAAACTTTTCATGAAAATGTACTACTTCACCTATAATTAATAATGTAGGACTAATTAATTTTTTTGATATAGATTCTAAATTTTTTAAACAATCAATATAAATTTTTTGCTGTAAAGTCGTTCCTTGAGAAATTAAAGCAATAGGTGTATTTTTAGAAAAACCATAATTAATTAATGTTAAAAAAATTAATTTAATTTTTTTTCTAGCCATATAAATTACTATTGTAAATGATTTTTTTGATAAATTTAACCAATTTACTGAATGAATAAAATCAGATGAATAAGCATTTAAAAATAAAATATTTTGAGCATATTTTCGATGTGTTAATGGAATTCCTGCATATGCTGCAGTACCAATAGCAGCTGTAATACCTGGTACTATTTGAAAATTAGCTCCTAATTTTCTTACAACTTCTAATTCTTCCATGCCTCTTCCAAAAATAAATGAATCTCCACCTTTTAATCTAACAACTTTTTTACCTTCTTGTACTAATTTTATAATTAAATTATTGATGTCTTTTTGTTTCCAAGATAATTTTTTATCATTAACACATTTTCCTACAAAAATACATTGAGCATCAAAACGAACTAAATTTAACATATCTTTTTGTACTAAATAATCATATAATACAACATCAGCTTGTTGTAAAACTTGTAATCCTCTTAAAGTTAATAATCCAATATCACCAGGACCAGCTCCGACTATTATCAATTCTCCTAATTTTTTGGAAAATGATTTCAATTCTAAATAAAATGTTTCAATAGCTAATTTTAAATTATTATTTAAAATATGGTTAACAAATACCCCATTAAAAATTTTTTCCCAAAAATAACGACGATCTGATAATTTATGAAAATAATTTTTAACTTTATTTCTTAATTTTCCTGCTAAATTAGCGACAAGTCCTATTTTAAATGGCAAAATTCTTTCAATCTGTTCTTTGATTAATCTTGATAATACAGGAGCTTGACCACTAGAAGAAACAGCGACTACAATTGGTGAACGATTAATTATAGAAGGGAAAATAAATGAACATTTATCCAAATCATCAACTATGTTAACTAACAAATATTTTTCATTAGAATATTGAACTATATTTAGGTTTACTTCATTATTACTGATTGTCGAAATTACTAAATAAATTTTTTTTAAATATATTTTTCTAAAAATATCTTTAACCCAAATAATTTTTTTTTGTTGATGTAACAAAATAAGATTAGGAGATAAGTCAATAGATATAACTGTTATAATCGCTTTTGCTTTTAATAATAATCGAATTTTACGATCAGCAATATCACCACCTCCAACGACTAAAACAGATTTCATTTTTAAATCGATAAAAACTGGAAGATAATTCACATTTGCCTTATCAAAAATAATTAATAAATAATTTATTTATATGAATTAAATAAATACTAGAAAAATTAATATTTTACAATATATTATAAAAACAAATTTAAAGAAAAAATTAATTTAATTAACTAAATGCAAATAAAATGATAAAAATTATAAATCAATATATATTCTAATATATTTAAGATATAAAAAATGTATAAATATTTTAAAAAAATATTTTTATTTCAACATTACTTATCATGCAAACCACATTCTCTTTTTAAACCAAAAAATCTAGTTTCATCTGGTGTCATGGTTTTGTCATACTTATGAGTAGTATGCCAATCTCCAATTGATAAATACCCTTTATTCCATAATGGATGACAGGGCAAATTATTTTTGTTTATGTAATCATTAATTTGATTATTATTCCAATCTAATATTGGTAATACTTTGAATATACCATTTTGAATGGATAAATATTGTAAATGAGAACGAAATTTTGATTGATCATGTCGTAATCCTGAAAACCAAGTCATAACAGATAGTTTTTTTAATGCTTGTTGCATTGGTTTGATTTTATTAATTGTATTGTATTTTTTTAACCCTATTAAACCACCTTCCCATAATTTTCCATATCTTGTTTCTTGCCATGCTGGTGATATTTTAGAACGAAATATATTTAAATTTAAATTAAAAATATTAGTAATAATATCAATATATTTATAAGTTTCAGAAAATAAATAACCAGTATCAATTAAAATAACTGGAATATTAGGTATTTGTTGTACAATGAAATTTAAAAAAACAACTGATTGCAAACCAAAACTTGATGAAACAACAAAATTTTTAGGTAAATTTTCTAATATCCAAACAATACGTTGCTGAATATTCATTTTTTTTAATAATAAATTGTATTCCAATAAAATTTTTTTTTGATCTACATCATTGAAATGGTTTAAATCTAACAAATTAATTGTAGACATTATTTTTCCTATGATTAACTCCAAAAATCTAACATAGAATTGATAATTTTTTTTGATATATTATAACGTATGCAAAAATCACCAAATCTTTCCTTTGGATAACGTTTTTCAGACCATAATTTGATTAATTTATCTAAAATATTAAAAATTTCTGATTCATTAATATTTTCAGAATATAAACTAGCTATGCGTGTACCGATCGAATTGCCTCCTAAATATAAATTATAACGACCCAAAGATTTACCTATTAAACCAATTTCTGCCAACAATGATCTTCCACAACCATTAGGACAACCAGAAATACGAAATACTATACTTTTAGCACCTACACCATATTGATTCATAATTCTTTCAATTTTTTTTATAAAAATTAATAATACACGTTCTGATTCTGACATTGCTAATGGACAAGTCGGAAAAGCAACACACGCCATTGAACTTTTTTGTAAATTTGTTACTGATTTGATTAATCCGTAATTTAATGCTATATCTTCAATATCTTTTTTATCATTTTCATCTACTCTGGCAATAATTAAGTTTTGATTAGCAGTTAAACGAAAATCCCCGCGATGAATTTTCGCAATAGCATTCATTCCTGATTTTAACAATTGATTTTTATCATCTAATAATCTCCCTCCTGGTATAAATAATGTTAAATGCCATTTATTATCTATTCCTTTTTTCCATCCAAAATGATCTCCTCTAGTTAAAAATTTATAAGGACGAATTGATTCAAATTTTATATTCGATCTTTTTTCTACTTCATTTTTAAAATTTTTTATTCCATATTTTTGTAATGTATATCTAGTTTTAGCATTTTTTCTATTACATCGATTTCCCCAATCTCGTTGAGTAGTTACTATTGATTCAACAACAATTAATATATTTCTTAATAAAACAAATCCAAATTCTATTGACAATGATGGCCAAGTATTCTTATTCCCATGTTCAATAGATAAACCACCACCGACTAATATATTAAAACCAACTAATTGATTATCTTCTACAATTGCTATTAAATTCATATCATTAGCATGTAAATCTATATCATTATCAGGAGGAATTAATATACCAGTTTTAAATTTTCTAGGTAAATATCTTTTACTAAGAATTGGTTCATGATCTGTAGTAATTACTTTAGATTTATCTAACCAAATTTCTAAATATGCTTTAGTTTTAGGTAATAAATGATTGGATATTTTTTTTGCCCATCTATAAACTTCATCATGTAGTGTCGATTCTATTGGATTAGATGTACACAATACATTACGATTTACATCATGAGCAGTACCTAAAGAATCTAGTCCAATTTCATGTAAAATTTTATGAATCATTTTTAATTTACTTTTAAAAATACCATGTAACTGAAAAGTTTGCCGATTAGTTAACCGAATAGATCCATAAATTGTATGTAAATTTGAAAATTCATCAATTTTTAACCATTGCAAAGGTGTAATTATACCACCAGGTAATCGACATCTTAACATCATAGCATGTTTTGGTTCTAATTTTTGTTGTATTCTTTCTGCACGAATATCTCGGTCATCTTGTTGATACATGCCATGAAATCTTATTAAAGAGTAATTATCTCCTGTAAAACCATTAGTTAAATTGTCTTTTAAATCATCAGTAATACTACCTCTTAAGTAATTACTTTCTACTTTTATACGTTCAAAATCAGATAACTGCTCTATATTATTATCTTGTTTATTTTTAATATTTTTAGACATTAATAAACATCCCTTTGATATCGATTATTAATACGTAAATGCATTAAATATTCATTAGATTTATCTTTATCCATAAATCCATACTTTTCAAAAATTTTTAATAAAGTCCATTCAACATCTTTAGCCATATTAGATTTATCTCCACAAATATAAATATATGCTCCATTTGAAATCCAATCCCATACTTCTTGCCCTTTTCTCCAAATTTCATGTTGAACATAATTTTTTTGACTAGAATCTCTAGACCAGGCTAAATCAATTTTAGTTAATAAACCCATTTTATAATATCTTTGCCATTCTCTTTGATATAAAAAATCTTCCGTGAAAGTTTGATTTCCATAAAAAATCCAATTTTTTCCTTTTGATTGTAAATATTCTCTTTCTTGCATAAAAGCTCTAAATGGAGCTATTCCTGTTCCAGGACCAATCATAATAATAGAAATATCACCATCTTTAGGTAAACGAAAATGGTTATTAGACTGAATAAAAATACGAATTTTACTATCTTCTGATACTCTATATGATAAATAACTAGAAGCACCACCTTGACATAAATAATTAGATAAAAAATATTGAACTACTCCAACTGTAATATGTACTTCATCATTTAATAATTTTTGAGAAGAAGAAATAGAATAAAATCTCGGAGTTAAAGGTCTTAATAAATTAACTAATTGCAAAGCTGACAAAACTGTTGGAAAATTATTAAACATACTTAAAATAGATTGTTTTTTTAAATAAGCATTAATTTTATCTTTATCTAAAATTAATTTTTTAAAATCATTATTATTGGTTAATAAAGCATAATTTTTAATAATTTTAATTGTATTAATCGTTAATTCAAAAAAATTTTTTAAAGCAATAAATATACTCATCGATTTATTATTAACTTTAACTAATTCGTCTTTATCAATATTAAATATTGCTAAAATATTCAATACTAATTCAGGATTGTTTTCATACCATATACCCAATGAATCTCCTGGTTGATAAACAATCTTAGAATTATCAATACCAATTTCAATATGTCTGACATCTTTAATTGAATTTCTACCAGTAATTTTTTGATTGACTAATAACACTCCCTGAAATGGATTTTCTTTTGTAAATTCATTAATATTATTAATTAATGATTTGTGATTAACGATATTTGATACTGAATTATTAACAAAACTTTGTTCTTTCAATTTTATCTTTAATTCAACAATCAAATTTCTACGCCATATTTTTGCTATTTCATTATATTCAATATCTGCATCAATACGATCAATTAATCTTATACCTCCTAATTCATGTAATCTAGAATCAAAATCTTTTCCAGATTGACAAAATAAATTATAAGAAGAATCTCCTAATCCAAAAATAGAAAAAAAAAGATTATTTAATTTAGGTACTTTTTTTGACATTAAAAAATTATAAAAAGATATTGCTTCTTCTGGAGGTTCCCCTTCTCCTTGAGTAGAAGTAATAATAATTAAAAATCGTTCTTTTTGAATTTTTTTAAAAGAATAATCACATGCCTGTAATAAATTAGATTCAATATTGTTTGATTTTAAATCATTAAATAATAATTTTGATAATTGATATGCATTCCCAGTTTGAGAAGCAGATACAATAGAAACAACAGGAGGTTTTTTTTTATTTAAATCAGAATTTAAAACTATATTTTTTTCATCATGATCAATCTTACCCCAATAATAACCAGAAATCCATGCCAATTGCATTTTTGATAAACGATTAGAATCAATTTTTAAAGACGATAATATTTCTGAATTAATAGGAAATAAATGATTTGAATCATCGTAATTTGTCATTGCACTTAATATCCGCTATATAAATATGTAAAAAATAATAAAAAATTAGTTATTTAATGAAAAAAATTAAAAATATCATTTTTATAAATACTAAAAAATATTAGAATTTTAATAAATAATGTTTTAAAAATAAATAATTATTTGTATCAAAAAAAATATTTTTAAAAATATATAAAAATAATAAAATTTATAATAAATTTTGATTCAAATTTTAATTAAAATTTATATAATAGATTTCAAAAAATAAATATAATCTAAAGCTTTTCTAGGAGAAATATTTTCTGGTTCTAAGGAAATAATAAAATTTATTAAAATATTATTTTTTTGTATATCTAATTTGATAGAATTTAATTCTTTTAATTTTTTTTTTGCTCTAATAATTACATCAGAAGGTAAACCAGACATTTTTGCCACTGATAAAGAATGACTATTTTTAGAAATACCAGGCTGTATAGTATATAGAAAAACAATATCATCATTTTTTTTCAATATACTAAAAAACATATTTTGTATTGTTTTAAATTTATGTATTAATAATGTTAATTCAACATAATGAGTAGAAAATAAAGTAATTGAATTAATTTGAGTAACTAGATATTCTACACATGACCAAGCTAAAGCTAATCCATCACAATTAGAAGTACCTCTCCCAATCTCATCTATTAATACCAAACTATGATCTGTCGCATGATTTAAAATACTAGATAATTCAATCATTTCTACCATAAAAGTAGACTGACCTCTAAACAAATTATCGGCTGATCCTATTCTAGTAAATATTTTATCAAAAATACCAATTTTAGCTTTTTTGGCAGGAACAAAACTTCCTATACTAGACAAAATTACAATAAGTGCAATTTGACGCATATAAGTACTCTTTCCACCCATGTTTGGTCCGGTAATAATCATTACATTTTTTTTTTGTGATAAAAATACATCATTAGCAATAAAAGATATTTGTGAAATTTCTTCTATGACTGGATGCCTACTTTTTTCTAAAATAATTTCATTTTTTTCAGTTATCAACGGACAAACATAATTCAATTGAATAGATCTTTCTGATAAATTAGCTAATACATCTAATTCTGACAAATAAATAGCGGCAATTTGTAATTCTTTTAAATAAGGAAAAATAATATCAAATAATTCTTCATACAATACTGTTTCTAATTCAATAGCTCTAAAATCAGCTGTTAAAAATGTTTCTTGAAATTGCTGTAATTCCGAAAACGTAAATCTAGTAAAATGTTTTAAAGTTTGTTTTTTAACATAATGACTAGGTATGAATTCTAAATATTTATTACTTATTTGAACATAATAACCAATTAAACTATTAAAACTTATTTTTAAATTACTAATTCCTAATTTAACACGTTCTTGATTTTCTATATTAATTAATATGTTTTTAGCTGATTTTTTTAATTGTCTTAATTCATCTAATTTTAAGTTATATTTATCAGCTATAACATTTCCTTCACGAATACAAATAGAAGGAAATTCAGCAATAGATCTTTCTAAGATAAGAATCAAATCAGGAAATAATCCAATATATGACAATAATATATTTAAATTTTTTTCACTAATATCTGATAAAAGATTATGAATTTTAGGAATAATTCTTAATGAAATCCTTAAAGACAACCAATCATTCGGTAAAGCAGTACGTAATGAAAGTCTTGAAACAATTCTTTCCAGATCACCAATATGAATTAATAATTGTTGCAAGGGATAATAATGTTTTTGTAATACAAAAATAATTTTTTGTCTATTTTTAATAGTTAATCTATTACGAATGGGAAAATACAACCATCTTTTTAACATTCTACTACCCATTTTTGTAACTGTACGATCTAAAACAGAAAGCAAAGTATTACTATTTCCACCAGAAAGATTTTTAACCAATTCAAGATTTTTAATTGTAGTTGAATTCATGTAAATATAATCTTGATTATTTAACATTTTTATTGAACGAATATGATCAAAATGATTATAATGCATAGATTTTACATAAATGAATAAACAACCTGCTGCAGGTAATACAATACTATTATCACTGATTCCAAAACATGATAAATTTTTCTTACCAAAATGTAAATTTAATAATTTTTTTGCTAAATTCATTTCAAAATCAGAATCAGAACATTTTTTTAAATTTTTACGATGCTTAATTAAATTAATATGTAAAAAATTTTCAGGGTATAATAATTCCTGAGGATCTGTAGATTGAATTCCTGCTAATAATGCATCTTTTGTATTATATTCATAAACATAAAATCTACCAGAAGAAAGATCTAAAGTGGCATAACCAAAATTATTTTTATGTTCATATACTGCAGCTAATAAATTATCTATATTTTCAGATAAAAAATCTTCATCTGTAACAGTACCAGGTGTTATAACTTTTACAATTTTCCGTTTCATTAATCCTTTTTGTAATGATTTATTTCCTATTTGATTACAAATAACAATAGATTTACCTAATTTAACTAACTTTGATATATAGTAATTAACATTACAACAAGGAATTCCAGACATTGGAATAGTATTAATAGAAGAATATCCTCTTTTAGTTAATTTAATATTTAATAAATAAGACGATTGTATAGCATCGTCAAAAAAAAGTTCATAAAAATCACCCATCTGATAAAATAAAAACATATTTGGATATTTTTTTTTAAACACTAGATATTGTTTTATCATTGGAGTATGAAAACTATTTTTTTTTTTTTGCAAAATAATCTTGCTATTATTCTTAATTTCTTTTAAATCATTCATAAAATTATATTTAAAATAAATATTATTATTTTTTATATTATGTGTATAATAAATAATATTATATTTAAATTATAATCTAAAACAATATTAATAACATTTAATTATCAATGATAATATCATTTATATCTTAAATTAAAATAAATTAAGTAAATTATATTATTTATTCAACATCAAAAAACCAATATAATTTATATTCAAAGAAATATTATTACTAAATTTTAGAGAATAAAATTGAAAAAACTATTTATTTTTATCATAAGCATAATATTTTCATCCAATTTATTTGCACAATCTTTTATTGAAGGAGAACATTATATACGTATTCCTAAAAGAATTCATAATGTTCCTACTATTGTAGAATTTTTTTCTTTTTTTTGTACACATTGTTATCAATTGGAAAAACAATTGAATTTAAATAAAAAAATAGAAAATATATTATCTTCGAAAAATAAAATACAAATGTGTCATGTAAACTTTTTAAATAATCAATTTGATCAAATGCTAACACATATTTGGCAAATGGCTATATCTATTCATGCTGAAAAAAAGATTCTTATTCCTATATTTAAATACATTCATGAAAATACATTTGCTCTTAACAAAAACAATATCAAAAAAATATTTATTAAATATACTAATATAACAAGCAAAAAATATAATTTATTATGGAATAGTTATCAAGTACATCAATTAATTTTTAACAATCAACAATTAACTAAAAAAATTTATTTAAAATACATACCAACATTTTTAATTAATGGAAAATATATTATTAATAATGAATCATTTAATAACGTGTCTCATCATCAATTTATTACAGAATATATAAATCTTTTAAAATATTTAATACAACAAAAATAAAATAAAATGAAAAAATCATTATATCTTTAATATATAAAAATTTATATTACAATAATAAAACATATTAAATATATTTTTTATTCAAACCTTAATCAAGAATAATCCATGTCAAAAAAAAAATCTATTTTATTAATTGATGGTACATATTATTTATATCGTGCATTTTATGCTTGTCCTTGTTTAACTAATCAAAACCAGCAACCCACAGGAGCTATATATGGAATGATTAATACGTTAAAAAAAATGTTTTTTGAACATGCTACAGATAATATTATAATCGTTTTTGATTCACCAAAAAAAAATTTCAGAAAAATATTATTTCCAAAATATAAAGCTAACAGAAAACCAATGCCAGAAGAACTTCAAAAACAAATTAATCCAGTTAAAAAAATAATCAAATATTTAGGCATAAATACTTTAACTATCCCATACTACGAAGCAGATGACATTATTGGAACTTTATCTACTATTTATTCTAATGAAAGTGATTTAATTTTAATTGGCACTAATGATAAAGATTTAGGACAATTAGTCACTTCAAAGATAAAAATTATTAACAACAAGAATATTATTGGAGAAAAAGAAATTGAAGAAAAATATGGTATTAAAGCAAAATTCATACCTGATTTATTTGGTTTAATGGGTGATGTATCAGATAATATACCAGGTGTATCAGGAATTGGAAAAAAAACAGCAGTATTACTCATACAAAATTATGGATCAATAAAAAATATTTATAAAAATATAAATAATATTTCATATTTACCAATTAGAAAAGCTCAAACTATCGCATTAACACTTTTAAAAAATGAAAAAACAGCTTTTTTATCTTATAAATTATCTAAAATCAAAAAAAACATAAAAATAGATCCAAAAATAATAGATCCTAAAATCAAAAATCCAAATTTTGAGAAACTTATTCAAGTATTCGATTATTATAATTTTAACAATTGGAAAAAAAATATGAATAATTTTTTTTTTATAAATAATAAAAAAAAAAATAATAAAATTGAAAAACAAATCGAAATAATTCAAAAAAAAAATATTAATTACAATATTGACTCAATAGAAATATTAAAATATTGTATTGAAAAACTAAATACATTATCAATTTTTTCTATTCTAATAGAATTAGATAATGTTTTAGAACTATCTCCAGAAATCATCGGTCTTGGTATATCTATTATCAGTGAAGAATCGTTTTATATTGATTTTACTAAAATATCTAAAAACAATTTAAAATTAAATCCAATTGATATATTCCATAATCTCAAATCTATATTAGAAAACCCCAAAAAAATTAAAATTGGATTTAACTTGAAAAAATATTATCATGCACTAAAAAAATATAATATTGAACTAAAAGGAGCTATTTTTGATGTTATGTTAGAATCATATATCAATTATCAGTTAAAATATTATAGTTATCCTAAAAAAATTATTGAATTAAATTTACTATTGATAGAATATATAAATTCTCAAACAAAAAATAATTATACTAATGAATCTAATTTAGGGGAAAAAGCACATATTATATTTCAATTACATATTAAAATGTGGAAAAAAATAAAAACAGACAAAATAATTAAAAATTTATTTCAAAAAATTGATATACCTCTTATTCCTATACTATTTAGAATTGAACAAAATGGAGTTTTAATTAATAAAAAAATATTACAAAATCAATCTTTAATCATTACAAAACAATTATCAAAATTAATACTTAAAGCACAGCAATTAGTTGGAGAAAAATTTAATTTATCTTCTAATAAACAAATACAAAATGTTTTATTTTATAAAAAAGACAAAAATTATTCAGAAATTATTAACAAAACAAAAAAAGGAAATATATCTACTAATGAATATGTTTTAAAACAACTATCTAAAAATAATCTATTACCAAAAATAATTTTAGAATATAGAAGTTTATATAAATTAAAAACAAATTATTTTAATAAACTACCTAATATGATTAATAACAATACTGGTAGAATTCATACTTCATATTATCAAAATACTACTATAACTGGAAGATTATCGTCTCGTTATCCTAATTTACAAAATATTCCTATTAGAAAAAAAAATGGAAAAAAAATTAGAGAAGCGTTTATATCAGAAGAAAATTTTATTCTATTATCTGCTGACTACTCTCAAATTGAATTAAGAATTATGGCTCATTTATCTCAAGATACAAAATTAATCACACACTTCATAAAAAAACAAGATGTACATATTTTAACAGCTTCTAAAATATTTAATATACCTAAAAATCAAGTAACAGAAGAACAAAGAAACAATGCAAAGAAAATTAATTTTGCAATAATTTATGGTATTAGCCCATTTGGATTATCAAAACAACTTGATATAAATTATTTAGAAGCAGAAAAACATATCACATCATATTTTTCTCAGTATCCAGGAATATTATCATATATAAAAAAAACGAAAGAATGTGCTCAAATAAAAGGTTATGTGTCTACATTAACAGGTAGAAAAATATATATACCTAATATTAATTCTAAAAAAACATATTTAAAACAATCAGCTGAAAGAACAGCTATTAATGGACCAATTCAAGGAACAGCAGCAGACATAATTAAATTATCTATGATAAAAATAGATCATTATTTTAAAAAAAATTTTTTATCTGACGCAAAAATTATTATGCAAGTACATGATGAATTGATATTTGAAATTAGGGAAAAATACCTACAAAAAATTAAAAATAGAATTATGTATTTAATGGAAAATAGTTTTTTATTAGACCTTCCACTAAATGTTAATATAAAAATTGGAAAAAATTGGAATAATTTAAAAAAAATTGATTAAAATATATAAATATTAAACAGCTTATACCATAAAATAAACTATAAATATTATATTTTTAAAAATAAAATATTAATTTAATGTAAACCAACAATTTATCTTTTTTTTTAATTCATTAATTCCAATATTTTTAAAAGATGAAAATATAATCACATCAATTTTTAATCTAAATATTGATAAATATTTATTTATAAAAATTATTTTTTTTTGGATCATGTTAAAACTTAATTTATCTGCTTTAGTTAATACTATACACAATAACATTTTATTTTTATTTAATGTATTTAAAAATTTTTTGTCTAATTCTTTTATGATATAACGAATATCCATAAAAATGATCAAACCTATTAAAGAAGTACTATTTAACAAATATTTATTTATATCTATATTCCAATCAAACTTAATTTTTTTTGATACTTTTGCATATCCATATCCAGGTAGATCTACTAAACGATATCCTGGAGATATCTCAAAAAAATTAATCATTCTTGTTGTACCAGGTTTTTTACTAGTTTTAGATAAAAATTTCTGATCTGTTAAAATATTAATAACACTTGATTTTCCTACATTCGAATAACCAAGAAATGCAATTTCTTTTCCATCTTTAAAAAGATTTTTTTTTTTATATTAACCATACTAGTTAAAAAATAAGTATCTTTATAATAATTTAAAAACATATACAACCTTTCATTAAAAAATAATTTAGTAAATTAATATTTATGATTACCCAATAAAAATGTTTACATTAATAATAGAAAAATTTATAACCAATATTAATTACATTTAATAATATAGCAAATGCATAAAAACTATTTACTAATTATAGTATCATAAATATTATAAAATTATTATTAATTAAATTAATATATTTAAACATATCAATATATATATTTCATGTGAATTAATAATAATAAAAATTATAATTTTTTATGAAAAATAATCTTATGAAAATAAATCCATTTTTAAAAATCTTTGAAGATTTTTAAAAAAATAGTATAATTTTTCTAAAAAAAACCAAAATAAATCAATGATATAAAAATATTCTATATTACATACTTTAATTCTATTAAAAATAAAAATTTCTTATTTTTATTCAATTTATATCAATATTTTATATATGTTTTATAAATTTTTAAATAATTAATATTTGAGGAAAAAATTATGAATCAAAAAATAAGAAATATAGCAATTATCGCTCATGTAGATCATGGAAAAACTACATTAATTGATAAATTACTACAACAATCTGGTACTTTTGATATACATGAAACACAAACAGATAGAATTATGGATTCTAATGATTTAGAAAAAGAAAGAGGAATTACAATATTAGCTAAAAATACTGCTATTCAATGGAAAGGATATCATATAAACATTGTTGATACTCCCGGACATGCTGATTTTGGTGGTGAAGTAGAACGTGTATTATCTATGGTTGATTCTGTATTATTAGTCGTAGATGCTCTAGAAGGACCTATGCCTCAAACTCGTTTTGTAACAGAAAAAGCATTTAATTATGGAATAAATCCTATTGTAGTCATTAATAAAATTGATAGAGAAAATTCTAGACCTAATTGGGTTATTGATCAAATTTTTGATTTATTTATTAATTTGAATGCTAATGATAAACAAATTGATTTTCCTATAATTTATACTTCAGCGTTAAAAGGAATTTCTGGAAGAAATATAAATCATATGAAAAACGATATGACAGATTTATATCAAGCTATTATAGAATACGTACCTGCTCCATTAAAAAATTATAATGAAAAACTACAAATGCAAATTTCTCAATTAGATTATAATAATTATTTAGGAGTTATTGGAATTGGAAGAATCAAAAAAGGATCTATAAAACCTAATCAACAAATTAATATTACTGATAGTTATGGAAAAAATAAATTAGGTAAAATTAATCAAGTATTAACTTATATTGGATTAAAAAGAATTCCTACTGATTTAGCAATTTCAGGATCTATTGTCGCAATTACTGGAATAGAAAAAATTAGTATTTCAGATACAATTTGTGATCCTACAGAAATTAACCCATTGCCAAAATTAAGTATAGATGAACCAACCATAAAGATGTTTTTTTCAGTAAATAGTTCACCGTTTTCTGGAAAAGAAGGTAAATATATTACTTCACGTCAAATATCTGCAAGATTGCAAAAAGAATTAATCTATAATGTAGCCTTAAATATGGAAGAAACTAATAATTCTAACACATTTTGTGTATATGGAAGAGGAGAACTACATTTATCTATCTTAATTGAAAATATGCGTAGAGAAGGATTTGAATTAGAAGTATCCAGACCAAAAGTTATATTCCGTGAATTTGATGGGGAAAAACAAGAGCCATTTGAAAATATTGTGTTAGATATGGATATAAAATATCAAGGTATTGTTATGAAATTTCTAGGAGAAAGAAAAGGAGAAATGCTCAATATTACACCAATAAATAAAAATAGAATTCGTTTAGAATATACACTATCTAGTAGAGCATTAATAGGTTTTCGTAGTGAATATATTAGTATGACTTCAGGAACAGGTTTGTTTTATTCATCTTTTAGTCATTATGGAAATTTGCAAAAAAATAACATTGGACAACGTCGTAATGGAGTTTTAATCTCGAACGGTACAGGTATGGCAGTAGCTTTCGCATTATATAATTTACAAGAAAGAGGAAAATTATTTTTAAGTCATGGTGCACAAGTATATGAAGGTCAAATTATTGGTTTACATAATCGTTCTAATGATTTAACAGTCAATTGTTTAACTGGTAAAAAACTTACTAATATGAGAGCTTCTGGAACAGATGAATCAATAACATTAACACCTCATATTTGTATGACATTAGAAGATTATTTAGGATTTATTAATGATGATGAATTAGTAGAAATTACTCCTAAAAATATTCGAATTAGAAAAAAATATTTAACTGAAAATGAAAGAAAACGTCTTTTTAGAAAAAAAAATAAAGAATCATAATATAATATAATTTATATTTAAACATATTAAAATTAATATTTTGTTTTAAAAAATATAATCCTATATAAATCATAGGATTATATTAATCATTTCAATTAAAACAAACAAAAATGTAAAAATGATAAAATATAAAAATATAGTTAAAATTTTATATATATAAATTATATATATAATATCAATAATCAAAAATTTATTATAGAAATATATATATATTATATTAAATAATATCAATTTATAATTTTCTTAAATTAAATACAAATATATATTATCATCTTAAAAATCAAGATTGAAAAAAATTTAAAACTAATATTGTGTAATTAATTTTTTAATTAAATTTTTATGAATATGCTTTTGACGATTTATATTTAACTGTTCAGCACGAATAATTAATTCTAAATGAGATACTGCTAAGTTAAATTCATCATTAATAATTAAATAATCATATTCTACATAATGTTGCATTTCTGAGACTGCTTTTCTCATTCGTTTAGAAATAACCTGATTCGTATCCTGACCTCTTGTTTGTAATCTTCTATATAATTCTAATTTTGATGGAGGCAATATAAAAATACTACGAGCAGTTAAAATTTTTTTGCGGATTTGTTGTGCTCCCTGCCAATCAATATCAAGAAATATATTTAAACCATTAGATAAATAATGATTAATAATTGTTTTAGAAGTACCATAATAATGATTGAAAACTTTAGCATATTCTAAAAAATCTTGTTCTTGGATCATTTGTAAAAATTTTTTTTTAGAAATAAAATAATAATGTTTACCATGATATTCACCTGGTCTAATTTTTCTAGTCGTATGAGAAATAGAAACATGTACATCACATAATACTGTTTTTTTTAAAAATGCTTGAATCAAACTTGATTTTCCAGTACCACTAGGAGCAGAAACAATAAAAAGAATACCTGTATTCATAATTAGAAAAAAATAATAAAAAAATAAATTTTAAATTATAAAAAAAAAACAAACAAGTATTATTTTTATATATTAAATATTTTTAAAAAATATTTATTGAATGTAATGAAAATTAAATATTATATACATAAATTATATTAAATAATTCATAAAATATTTATCATATATACTATTAACTAATATTATAAAAAATTGATTTAAAAATAATAAGAGGGTATTTTATATCTTGATTTAAATAAAAAACAGTACTATTACTAATTTTTTTACTAAGAATAGCTTGTATCCAAATTGTATTTTTATCTATTTTCAATACTGATAAAACTATACCAATGTTATAAAAGTCATTGCTTTTTTTTACTGTTATTCTTGAACCAATTTCTGGAATAAAAATATTATATCCTATCAAAAAATACATTATTTTTTTATTTAAATTTAAAAAATGATTTTTAGCAATCATTTCTTGTCCAATATAACATCCTTTATTAAAATCAACACCTTTTAAAAAATCTAAATTAACTGATTGAGGCATAAATTTTAATATCATTTTTTCATCTATAATAGGCAAACCAGAAGCCATATCTAGAGCTTGCCAAAAATCAATTTGACTATAACAAATGTTATTATAATTTTTTTTTTGAAAATCTCTAAACAAAGACAATGGCATTAATAATAAAAACCGTTCTATCGGTGTATTTATCCACAAAATATAAATATTATTTAATTGTACTACTGGTGTAGTATAATCTGGTAATACTAAATAATAATCTCGTAAAATTTTTTTTATATTTAATCCTATCATACCTAACAAAATCATTTTTTTGTTTTGAAAAATATTTATATTAGAAAATATTGAATATTTTTTAAATTCTCTCAAGGATTGTTCAACTACACTTGTCCGTAAAATACAAACAACACTATTATTATTTAACCAAAATAATCTTATTATACTTAAAATTTTACCTTTAATATTGCATTGTGCGGAAATTCGATGATGATTTTTATTCAAAGAAATTATATCAATTGTTAATTGACCTTGTAAATATTTTTTAACATCAATTCCTGTCATAAAAATACACGTCCAATTTTTTATAATTTGCACATTATTTAATCCATTTTGAAGCGAGAGCAAAAAATTATTTTGTAATTTTATATTAATCATAAATTAAACCTTATAAAAATTAAAATATTATTTTATATTCAGACCTAAAAAAATAAAGATATCATAATAAAAATTTGTTTAAAAAAAAAAATAATTGATATATATTTTGATTCAATAGTTTTTATAAAAAATATATTTTGCAATGTCATATATAATAAATGATACAGCAAAAATATATACAATAAATCTTTATTCTATAATTTTATTAAATCAAATAAAACAGAGAAATAATATGTCAATAATTAATTCAATCAAAAATAAAATTAATGAATTTAAAAAACATAAAAAAAAATTATGGAGGAATCTTTGAATACAACAAAAAACAAGAAAAACTAAAAGAAATTATAATAGAATTAAATGACTCAAAAACATGGGAAAATAGTAATAGATTAAAAAATCTAAATCAAGAAAAAAACAATATAGAAAAAAATATTAATGATTTCAATAAAATCGATAATCTTATCCAAGAAATAGAATTTTTTTCAGAATTAATAGTAGACAATCAAGACAATCAAATAGAATCTGAAATATTATCAACAATAAGAAAAATAGAAGAAAAAATTAAATATATAGAATTTTATCATATCTTTTCTAATAAAAATGATCATCTCAACTGTTACTTAGATTTAAAATCTGGATCAGGTGGTATTGAAGCTCAAGACTGGACTAATATATTACTCAGAATGTATTTAAGATGGACAGAAAAAATCGGTTTTAAAACAGAAATTACTAACTTATCAGAAGGAGAAAATACTGGTATTAAGTCAGCCACACTGCGTATTATAGGAAATTATGCATTTGGTTGGCTAAGAACTGAAAGTGGTATTCATAGACTAGTTAGAAAAAATCCTTTAAATACAGGAAGTCAAAGACACACCTCTTTTAGTTCTGTTTTTGTATATGCTGATATTAATGATGATATTAAAATAAACATTCATGAAAAAGATATCCGGATTGATGTTTATCGAGCTTCTGGAGCTGGAGGACAACATGTAAATAAAACTGAATCAGCTGTACGTATCACTCATTTACCCACAGGAATGACCACTCAATGTCAAAATCATCGTTCACAACATAAAAACAAAGAACAAGCAATGAAACAAATACAAGCAAAATTATATAATTTGAAAATAAAACAAAAGAATATCGAAAAAAATACTATAGAAAATAAAAAATCAGATATTGGATGGGGGAAACAAATTCGTTCTTATATATTAGACCAATCAAAAATTAAAGATTTAAGAACTGGAAAAGAACACCGAAATGTACAAAACATATTAGACGGAGATTTGACATCACTAATATTATCTACTTTAACATCCGGGATATAATAATGAATATAAAGTATGAAAACAATAATAAAAATGAATACCATACTAGATTAAATAAATTAATTGAAATAAAAAAAAATGGATTTTTATTTCCAAATACATTTAAACCAAACTATTCTTATAAAGATATTTATTTAAAATATTCACATATGAATAAAGAAGAATTAAAAAAAATAAATATTACAGTTAAGATAGCAGGTCGAATAATACAACGTAGAATCATTGGTAAAGCTACTTTTATTAATTTATACAATGAAAACGAAATAATACAAATTTATATAAAATCAAATAATCTGTTAAATCCAGATAATTATTTTATATACATCCAAGAATGGGATTTAGGTGATATATTAGGTATTACAGGAAAAATATTTAAAACCAATACTGGTCAATTATCAATTAATTGTATTAATATTGAATTGCTAACTAAATCACTTCGTTCATTACCAAATAAATTTCATGGTTTAATTGATCAAGAATTACGTTATAGATTACGTTATCTTGATTTAATTATGAATCAAAACGTAAAAAACATTTTTACAACTAGATCTAATATTATTAAAAATATTCGTAATTTTATGCATAATAATCATTTTATAGAAGTAGAAACACCAATTTTGCAAACTATACCAGGTGGAGCCAGTGCTCGTCCTTTTATTACTTTTCATAATACATTAAATAAAAATATGTATTTAAGAATTGCGCCAGAATTATATCTAAAACGTCTAATTGTTGGAGGATTTCAAAAAATATTTGAAATTAACAAAAATTTTCGCAACGAAGGAATGTCTACAAAACATAATCCAGAATTTACTATGATGGAAGTTTATATCGCTTATGCTGATTATAAAGATATGATGAAATTGATTCAAAATTTACTGAAAAAAATTAATCATGAAATTAATCAAAATCATATTACAAAATACAAAAACCATATATTTGATTTTTCTAAAAATTATGAAGAATTAACTATGAAAGAATCAATTATAAAATATGTGCCAAACATCAAAAAAGAAGATTTATATGATATTAATAAAATAACAAAAATTATGAACAAACTAAAAATAAAATATGATATAAATTGGAAAATTGGCAAATTAATAAACGAAATTTTTGAAAAATATGTAGAAAAAAATCTTATCCAACCTACATTTATTACCGAATACCCAATAGAAGTTTCGCCATTATCTAGAAGAAATAATTTAGATAAAAATATAGCAGATCGATTTGAGTTTTTTATAGGAGGATATGAAATAGCCAATGGTTTTTCTGAACTTAATGATTCCGAAGATCAAAAAATTCGTTTTAATAAACAATTAATAAAACAACAAGCCGGTGACCAAGAAGCTATGTTTTATGATAAAGAATATATCACAGCATTAGAACACGGTCTTCCTCCAACAGCAGGATTAGGTATTGGTATTGATCGTTTGATTATGATCTTAACTAATCAAAATAGTATTCGAGATGTCATTTTATTTCCAACTATGAAAACTAACCAACAAAAATAAAATATTATTTTAAAAAATAATATTTTATTGAAAAAAATATATTATATTAAAGATAAACATTTTATGAATTATAAAAATAAGTAATTTAAAAATAAATTACAATTTTTTAATATATATTCAATCATAACAAAGAGATCTATATGACTAAATTAAAAAATTTTAGAAATAATTTTAACACTAATACTATAATTCAAATGATTAAAAAATATGGTACACCTATATGGATATATAATGAAAATATTATTCAAAAAAAAATTTTTGAATTAAAATCTTTTGATAAAATTAGATTTGCTCAAAAATCATGTTCAAATATTAATATACTCAAAATAATGAAAAAAGCTGGTATTTTTATTGATGCAGTATCACAAGGAGAAATAGAAAGAGCATTAATAGCAGGATTTCAACCAAAAGAAATCATTTTTACTGCTGATATATTTGATAGCAACACATTATTAAGAATTATTCATTTAAACATTACAGTTAATATTGGTTCAATTGATATGCTTGAACAATTAGGTTCATTATCTCCTAATCATTCTATATGGTTAAGAATTAATCCTAAATTTGGAGATGGTCATCATAATAAAACAAATACTGGAGGAGAAAATAGTAAACACGGAATTTGGAATATTAATCAAGCTATTAAAACAATTAAAAAATATAATTTTAAAATTATTGGTATACATATACATATTGGATCAGGTATTAATGGTAAAAATATAAAAAAAACATGTCAAGCTATGATAGATACAATATATAATTTGCCATATGATATAAAATGGATATCAACAGGAGGTGGTCTACCTATACCTTATAAAACAGAAGATAAAACTATAGATATTCAAAATTATTTCAATTTATGGGATTCTACTAGAAAAAAAATTCAAAAATATTTAGGACATGAAGTATTGATAGAACATGAGCCAGGAAGATTTTTAGTAGCTGAATCTGGAATTTTGATATCTGAAGTTAGAGCTATTAAATATATGGGCCTAAAACATTATACATTAATTAATGCCGGTTTTAACGATTTAGTCCGACCTACAATGTATGGTAGTTACCACTATATATCCATCATTGATAAAAATACAAAAAAAATTAAATTTAGTGACCCAATAGAAACAATCATAGGAGGTCCATTATGTGAATCAGGGGATATTTTTACACAAAATAATAATATTCCAATAACTCGATTATTACCTAAACCATCAGTTGGAGACTATTTAATTTTTCACGATACAGGTGCTTATGGTGCTTCTATGTCTTCAAATTATAATAGTCGACCATTAATACCTGAAATTTTATTCAAAAAAAATTCTATTAAATTAATTAGAAGAAAACAAACTTTTAAAGAAATGTTTCAATTAGAATTAAATTAAATAAAATATATAATTTTTATTAAAAATAATATCAATAAAAATAAAACTAAATAATTAATAATTATTTAAAAAATTTTAAAAAAAATTATATTAATTAATATTCAATTAATGAAATTGATTAAAAAATAATTAATAACACATCAATATGGAGAAAAATGCATAAATATTTTATATTATTTCCTAATTTTAATCCAATTATTTTTTCATTTGGAATGTTCTCATTTCATTGGTATGGATTAATGTATTTTTTAGGATTAATTTTTGCTATATGGTCTGGTAAAAAATTTGCTAAAAAGAATAAAAAATATTGGCTAGAAAAAGAAACTGTAAATATATTATATATATGTTTTATTGGTATGATCATAGGAGGAAGATTAGGATATATATTTCTCTATGACTTCTTTTATTATTCAAATAATTTATTAGAATGTTTAAAAATTTGGAAAGGCGGAATGTCTTTTCATGGTGGATTAATAGGAATTGTTATAACAATATTTTTATTTTCAAAAAAAAATAAAAAAAACTTTTTAGAAATGTTGGATTTTATTACACCATTAGCACCATTTGGATTGGGAATCGGTAGAATCGGTAATCTTATAAATGGTGAATTATGGGGTAAAATTAATGTTAACAGCCCTATTTACATTTTTTTTCCTGCTTCAAAAAAAATAGACTTAAAAATTCTACAAACACGACCAGAACTGCAATCAATATTTGATCAATTTGGTAATCTACCAAGATATCCTTCACAAATTTACGAATTTTTTTTTGAAGGAATCATATTATTTATTTTACTTAATTATTTTAAAAATAAAAAAAAACCTGTTGGTAATATATCAGGAATTTTTTTAATTTATTATGGAATTATTCGTTTTGTTCTTGAATTTTTTAGAGAACCGGACATACAATTAGGTTTATTTTATAATTATATTAGTATGGGTCAAATATTATCTATTCCAATGTTAATTATTGGAATTATTACTCTAATGTATTCTAAAAAAATGTCAAAATAATTTTGAGGAATTATGAAAAAATATTTAACCTTATTAAAAAAAATTATTAAAAATGGAAAATATAAAAAAGATCGTACTAAAACTAGTACTTTTTCTATTTTTGGATATAACTTACGTTTTAATTTAAATGATGGATTTCCTTTACTGACAACTAAAAAATGCCATATACCATCCATTATTCATGAATTATTATGGTTCCTTAAAGGAGATACCAATATAAAATATTTAAATGATCATAATATTTCAATTTGGAATCCTTGGGCAAATCAATTAGGAGAATTAGGTCCTATTTATGGACAACAATGGAGAAAATGGAGAAGCAATGATGGACAAACAATTGATCAAATCAAATTAGCTATTGAAACAATAAAAAAACAACCATATTCAAGAAGAATTATTATTTCTAGCTGGAATGTTGGTGAAATTAAAAATATGGCATTACCTCCATGTCATGTATTATTTCAATTTTACGTTATAGATCAAACTTTAAGTTGTCAAGTATATCAAAGATCTTGCGATATTTTTCTTGGTTTACCATTTAATATAGCTAGTTATTCGTTACTCATTCATATGATGGCTCAACAATGTTGTCTGAAAGTGGGAGAGTTTTTATGGACAGGAGGAGATATACATTTATACAAAAATCATTTAATACCAGCAAAAATACAACTACAACGAAAACCAAAACAATTACCTACATTAATTTTAAACAATTGCCCTAATTCATTATTTGAATATGAAGAAAAAAATTTTAAAATTATTAATTATTATCCTTATCCAAGCATAAAAGCAACAATATCTATTTAAAATAATTGCAGAAATTCTATATATATTTTAATTAATAAAAATATTAATAATTAATTATTAATCTGTTAAATATAGTGAGTATATTACTATGAATCAAAAATTATTTATAAAAACATGGGGGTGTCAAATGAACGAATATGACTCCTTAATGATAATTAACCAACTAAAAACCAAACAATATATTATTACTGATAATCCAAAAGAAGCAGATATACTAATTTTAAATACATGTTCTATTCGAGAAAAAGCACAAGAAAAACTTTTTCATCAATTAGGAAGATGGAAAAAATTAAAAAATAAAAATAAAAATTTAATTATTGCTGTTGGAGGATGTGTTGCAACACAAGAAGGTAAAGATATTTACAAACGTGCAAATTATATTAATATAATTTTTGGAACACAAACAGTACATAAATTACCAGAAATGATAGATCATGCAAAAAAAACAAAAAAACTAATTATTGATATTTCTTTTAATGATCATAAAAAATTTAATATTGATTATATTCCGATACAAAAAAAACCTACAGCATTCATTTCTATTATGGAAGGATGTAACAAATATTGTTCATTTTGTATAGTTCCATATACGCGAGGACACGAGATTAGTCGTTCATTAGATGAAATTGTATATGAAATTTCATATTTATCAGATCAAGGAATTAAAGAAGTGAATTTACTTGGTCAAAATGTTAATTCTTATCTAGGAAAAGGATTTAATGGGAAAATATACAAATTTTCAGAATTGCTTCAAATAATTTCAGAAATAGATGGTATAGATCGTATTAGATTTACTACTAGTAATCCATTTGATTTTACAGATGATATTATTTATGCATATACTCAAATACCTAAAATAGTTAGTTTTTTACATTTACCGGTTCAAAGCGGATCAGATAGAATCTTAAAACTTATGAAAAGATTACATACAATACAAGAATATAAAAAAATTATAAATAAATTAACTTTAGCTAGAAAAAATATTCAAATCAGTTCTGATTTTATTGTAGGTTTTCCTGGAGAAACTCAAAAAGATTTTGAAGATACTATGAAATTAATTGAAGATATTAATTTTGATATGAGTTTTAGTTTTATATATTCTAAAAGACCAGGAACACCAGCTTCTAATTTAATAGATAATACTAATTTGCAAGAAAAAAAAGAACGATTATATATTTTACAAAAAAAAATTAATGAACAAACATTAAATTGGAGTCAAAAAATGCTAGGAACAACACAAAAAGTATTAGTCGAGCAAATCTCGAAAAAAAATTGTTCAGAAGTATATGGAAAAACTGAAAACAATAGAATAGTTACTTTTAAAGGTTCTAAAAATTTAATAGGAAAAATTATTAATGTTAAAATTATAAAAATTCATTCTTATTCTCTCAAAGGTCAAATGATAACCTCGCAATAAAAATTTATTATCTGAATAATGATATTTTAATGTTTTATATGTTTTTAGCATCACAAATAAAAAAATTAAATATTTAAAATTAATATTATTAATTTTATAATATATAAATATCAAAAATAAATTATTAAACATTTTTAAAACAAAATATTAATTGTTTTAAAAATACAATTATTATACTAATTAATAAAAATATAAACTATAATATTAATGATTAATATTAATTAATAGATAAAAATTTTAAAATATGATAAACAATAATATAATTATATGAACAAAAAATAAAAATCATGATTTTTTAAAATTATGAATATATTACAATTAAATTTACAAATTATATCTTGTGATAATAGTTATATACCAAAAAAAAAATATTTTAAAAAATGGTTAATAATAGTTTTAAAAAACCAATCAATACATGCAAAAATTACAATTAGAATTGTTAATGAATTAGAAATAAAAAAATTAAATAAACAATATAGAAAACAAAATAAAATTACAAATATACTATCTTTTGCTTATTTTATACCGTATAAAAAAAATCAATGTTTGATTGGAGATTTAGTTATCTGTAGTAAAAAAATTCAAGAAGAATCAATCAAACAAAAAAAATCATTTAAATCTCACTGGGCTCATATTATCATACATGGAATTTTACATTTACTCGGTTATAATCATATTAAAAAACTTGATCGTGTTTATATGGAATTAATCGAAATAAATTATTTATATCATTTTGGATTTAAAAATCCATATATATCAAAAAAATAATTTTTTAAAATTATTCTATATCAAATTTATAAAAAAAATTTCAAAATTAACTATTATGAGAAAAATAATTAAAAAAAATGAGCAACGACTATTCAGAACAGAAAAAAAAAATAAACAAAAAAAGTTTTTTTTCCAATTTACTTAATCAACTCAGAACAGAAGAACCAAAAAATAAAGAAGAACTCCTTTTAATGATTAGAAAACTAGAAAAAAATTCAATTATTGATCACGATACTAGCGATATGTTAGAAGGAGCAATAGATATTACTAAAAAAAAAGTTAAAGATATCATGATTCCAAGAACACAAATGATAACTTTAAAAATAAATTATGACTTTAATACTTGTATTAATATTATTATTCAATCTGCTCATTCCAGATATCCCGTGATGAGCATTGATAATAATTATGTAGAAGGATTATTAATAGCCAAAGATTTATTACCATTTATGAAAAAAAAACTAGATAATTTTTGCATTAAAAAAATAATGCGAACATCAATTATTGTACCTGAAAGTAAGAATGTAAATCGCATGTTAAAAGAATTTAGATCAAAACACTACCATATGGCTTTAGTTATTGACGAATTTGGAGCAGTTTCAGGATTAGTAACAATTGAAGATATATTAGAATTAATAGTGGGAAATATTGAAGATGAATATGATACAAATTCAGTGCTCCAAGTTCATCAAATCAATCAGAATTCTTTTGCAATTCCAGCATTAACTGAAATTAAAGAATTTAATGAAATGTTTAAAACTAATTTAAATGATAAAGAGGTAGATACTATTGGTGGTTTAGTTATGACTAAATTAGGATATTTACCTATAAAAGGAGAATCTATTAATATTAAAGGATATATATTTAAAATATCAATTGCTGATAGTAGAAAAATTATACAAATTCATGTTACTATTCCTAAAAATAAAATAAAAAAAATAGAGTAAATTATTTATCATGATAAAACAATAAAATTAAATATAATATTGTTCTGATAATTTCTATTGTTGATTAAACCATCAAGAATTTATTTTGATATTATATCAATAGAATAAATAATTATATTTAATATTTTATATTAAAAATATATGTCAAAAAAATAGACATATTTTAAAATTATTTAAAATACAATAATTTTTAATGCATTTTTTATCTTTTTATGCAATATTTTAAAAATAATTCAAAATTTATAAATTCTATTTAAAAAAATAAATAATTTTTATTATTTTATTAATTCAATGATTATTAAAAATTATTTTTATAATCAACAATATTTTTTAAAATTAATTATTTATCAATCTTAATTGATTATCTAATAATAAATTTATATATAAAATATTTTTTAAAATTTTTAATAAAAATATAATTTTATTTTCAAAAATAATTATTATTAATTAAAAGTCAATTATAAAAATATATATATATATAAAATTATATTAAAAAAATAATATATTTTTTATAAAAAAAATGTATTTATATAATTTTTAAAAAATTATATTTTCATTAAAAATTATTTTATATAAATTAACATTATTCATTAACAATATATCATTAAAGTGCTCAATAAAAATATGATTAACAATTATAATCCAGCAGAAATAGAAAAATTTGTTCAAAAATATTGGAAAAAAAATAATACATTTCAAGTTACAGAAGATCAAAAAAAAGAAAAATATTATTGTTTATCAATGTTGCCATATCCATCTGGAAATTTACACATGGGACATGTAAGAAATTATACAATTAGTGATGTCATTTCTAGATATCAAAGAATGATAGGTAAAAATGTTCTACAACCAATAGGATGGGATGCTTTTGGATTACCTGCTGAAGAAGCCGCTATTCAAAATAAAATCAATCCTGCAGATTGGACTAAAAAAAATATACAATCTATGAAAAAACAATTATTACTATTAGGATTTAGTTATGATTGGAACCGAGAAATCAATACTTCAAATCCAGAATATTATCGTTGGGAACAATGGATATTTAAAAAATTATATCAAAAAAAAATCGCATATAAAAAAACAGCCCTGGTTAATTGGTGCCCTAATGATAATACAGTTTTAGCTAACGAACAAGTAATTGATAAAAAATGTTGGAGGTGTAATTCATTAGTTACTCAAAAAAATATTTCCCAATGGTTTTTAAAAATAACTCATTATGCTGAAGAATTATTAAATCATTTAGATAAACTAACTGGATGGCCGAAAGATGTAAAACAAATGCAAAAAAATTGGATTGGAAAATCACAAATAATAGAAATTAATGTATTTGTTAGTCATAATAATGAAAAATTAAAAGTATATACTAATCGATTAGATTATCTTATGGGAGCTACTTTCATAGCTATTTCTACTTGTCATCCATTGTCAAAAAAATTAAAAAAAATAAATAAAAATATTAATTTTTTTTTAAAAAATTCTTGTTCTAATTTAGATTATGCTAGTAATCAAAAAGAATTTAATAAAAAAGGAATTAATACTAATCAATTTATTATACATCCATTAACAAATCATTTAATACCAATATGGATTGCAAACTTTGTTTTAAAAGAATATTCAGTTAACTCAATTATTTGTACTCCAGCACATAATCAAACTGAATGGGCTTTCGCAAAAGAAAATAAAATATTAATCAAATCAGTGATTCTTGATATTAATAATGAAAACCCAGATATTACTCAAAAAGCAACAATAAATACAGGAATTTTATATAATTCTCAACAATATAATGGTTTAAATAATAAAACAGCATGTGCTGTAATATTTCAAACATTAAAAAATAAAAAAATAGCAAAAAAAAAAATAATTTTTAAAATTAAAGATTGGGGGGTATCAAGACAAAGATATTGGGGAACCCCTATACCAATGGCTATTAGTGAAGATGGTACTATACATACTATACCTGATGATCAATTACCAGTAATGTTTCCAAAAATAAAATACACAAATCAAATCAAAAATAAATTAAAACCATATAAACTCTCCGAATGGAAAAAAATATTAATTAATAATAATCAAGCATTAAGAGAAACAAATACATTCGATACATTTATAGAATCTTCATGGTATTATGCTCGTTATACTTCACCTCATGATCAAAAATATATGATTAATCCTATTGCAGAAAAATATTGGTTACCAGTAGATCAATATATTGGTGGAATAGAACATGCTACAATGCATTTAATATATTTTAGATTTTATCATAAATTATTAAGGGATTTTGGATTAGTAACATCGGATGAACCAGTAAAAAATTTATTATGTCAAGGAATGGTATTATCAGATGCTTTTTATTACTTTGATGATAATAATAAAAAAATTTGGATCTCGCCTAACCAATTAAAAATTGAAAAAGACAAAAAAGAAAAAATTATTCAAATTACACATAAAAATAAAAAACAAATTGTTCATGCAGGTATGATTAAAATGTCTAAATCAAAAAAAAATGGCGTTGAACCAGAAAAAATTATTCATCAATATGGAGCAGATACACTAAGATTATTTATTATGTTTGCAGCACCAATAGAAATGTCTTTAGAATGGAAAGAACCAGGAATTAATGGATTACATCGTTTTTTAAAAAAATTATGGAAATTAACACATGATTATATTAATCTAAAAAATATTTACATTAATTTAAATTGGAATAATCTGAATGATTTTCAAAAAAAAATAAAAATAAAAATTAATCAAACAATTATAAAAGTAACAGATGATATTGATCGCAGAAAAATATTTAATACTGCAATTGCTGAAATTATGAAATTAGTTAATATATTAACTAAAATACCATTAATTGAAAAACAAAATAAAAATTTAATGTATTACGCTTTAATTAATATTATAAAAATGTTATATCCATTTACACCTCATATATGTTTTATAATGTGGAAAAAAATAACAGGAAAATATGATATTGATAATCATAGATGGCCTAATACTAAAAATCTCATTATTAAAAATAATAATTATTCTATTATTTTTCAAGTTAACGGGAAAACACGTCAAATTATTAATGTTGATCAAGAAAACATAACACAAGAAAAAATTATATCCATAGCTATTAATGAACCAAAAATTAAACAACAAATTGAAAGTTATAATATAAAAAAAATTATTTATATTAAGAATAAATTATTAAATATAGTACTTATTAAAAAATAAAAATTTAAAAACATCGCAATTTAAATTTAATTTTTAAAAATATTTATAAAAAAATTTTTATTTTAAACATTAAAAAAGTTACCATCATGACTATTTTTTATGACAATCTTGATATTAATTTACAAAAAAAATTATATTCTTGTTATATTCTACAAGGGAAAGAAATCATTTTGTGCCAAGATAGTGAAGAATTAATAATTCATTACGCAAATAAAAATGGCTATTATAAAATAAAATATTTTTATCCAAATAACAAATTAGAATGGGAAAAAATATTTTCAATGAATATTAACAAAAATATTTTTGTAGAAAAAAAAATATTAATTATAAACATTTCTCTCCATGAAATGAAAAATAATAATTATAAAACGATTAATACATTAATCCATACATCAAATAACTACACCTTATTAATAATAAAATGTTATCAAGATTTTTACTTTAATACAAAAAAAATTTTTTATACAAATCCATATAATAATGGATTATTAGTTAATTGCACTATCTTGAATCATATTAGTTTTAAAAAATGGTTTGATAATAAAATCAAAAAAAATAAAATAATTATTAATAAAAATATTCAAAAAATATTATGCTCATATTATGAAAATAATTTATTATCATTATCAAAAATATTAGATGTACTATCTTTAATATATTTTAATTCTGAAGTACAAATAACAGAAATTTATAATATAATTAGTGATGAATGTTTATTTAATGTATTCCAATGGTCAACATCAATTTTAAGTGGAAATGGTAAAAAATCTGTTAAAATTTTAAAAAAACTTATTGATAGCCATTATGAACCAATTATTTTAATTAGAGTTTTACAAAAATCAATATTAAAAATCATTCAAACACAGTATTTAATGACGAATATGTTGTCAAATATTAAAAAAACAAATACAATTAAATTATTTGATAAAAATAATTTTTTAAAATTATATAAAATAATAAAATTATTATCAAAAATAGAAATCAATATAAAAACCCATAAAAAAAATTCTATCTGGATTCAATTAAAAATATTATCATTAACTTTTAATTAATATTAACAATAATTACATAGACAGTTATTTATGAATTCAATATATGCAATATTTGGTGGTTCATTTGATCCTATTCATTATGGACATTTAAATATAATAAATAAAATTATCAAAGAAATAAAACTTAAAGAAATAATAATTTTACCTAATTATAAACCAATATATCGAAATAAATCGATTACGAATATTATTCATCGAATTAAAATGATCAAATATGCTATATCTAATCAGATTCAATATAAAATTAATTTAATTGAAGTAAAAAAAAAATTATTTTTACTATAAACACATTAAAAATAATAAGATCAGAAATAGGAGCAAAAAAACCTATTGTTTTTATCATAGGAGAAGATAATTTAATTAATATACAAACTTGGAAAGAATGGAACAAATTATTAAACTTTTGCCATTTAATAATTTGTCCTAGAAAAAATAACAACTTAAAATTAAATCAAATATTAAAAAAATGGATCCAGAAAAATAAAATTACTAATATAAATTTATTAAAAAAAAGTGCATCTGGATATATTTTTTTTTCAAAAATTAATTGTATTAATATTTCTTCAACAGTAATCAGAAATATGTATTATCAAAATCAAAATGAAAAAAATTTAGTACCTCAAAAAGTTTTAAACTATATAAAAAAACATAATCTATATCAAGATCCTTCATGATATATATAAAAAATAAAAATTTTCACTGAAAAATTCTATTTATTTTTAACATTATTTAATATAAAACATGATTTATGATAAAATATAATAAAAAAATCAATATAGTAGGTTTGTTCTGTCCGGATCCTATAATACTTATTCGCCATACTTTAAGAAAAATGAACAAAAATAATATATTACTAATAATAGCTGATGACCCTACAACAAAAAGAGAAATTCCAATATTTTGTCATTTTATTGGACATCAACTATTAAAAAAAAATATTAAAAATATACCATATCAATATTTTATACAAAAACGTTAAAAAAATCATTTTATATAATTAATGTATATAAAATTGATATGAAATATTATCAACAGAAAAATTAAACAAATGCAATATTTATATTATCAAAAATAATATTAAAAATTAATATGATTAATATATTTTTATACTGTAATAATAAAAATTATTAATAATCTATTTAAAATAGATATTTAATTTAAAAATATTTTTATATGGTTTTTTTTAATATTAATAATATTCTTCTTAATGGTTCAGCAGCTCCCCAAAGTAATTGGTCACCAACACTAAAAACAGATAAATAATCATTACCTATAGTCATTTTTTTAATTCTACCTACCAATATATTTAAAGTACCACTAACTTTAAGAGGATTTAAATTATTAATTGTATCTTCATAGTTATTTTCAACAACTGATACCCAAGTATTATGATTTTTTAATATTGTTTTTACATCAATAATAGAAATATTTTTTTTTAATTTAATAGTAAATGATTGACTATGGCAACGCAAAGATCCTATACGAACACATATTCCATCAATTGGAATAATTTTTTTAGAACCTAAAATTTTATTAGTTTCAACTTCTCCTTTCCATTCTTCTTTAGTTTGACCATTACTCATACTAATATCAATCCAAGGAATTAAACTAGTTGCTAAAGGAACAGAAAATTTACTGACTGGAAAATGATCAGTTTTAATAATATTAGCTACAGTACGTTCCATATCTAAAACAGAACAAAATGGATTTTTTAAATCTGTTGAAACTGAATTATACAATACTCCCATCTGAGATAATAATTCCACCATATGACCAGAACCACTACCTGAAGCAGCTTGATAAGTCGATACTGAAATCCATTCAATTAAATTTTTCTGAAACAATCCACCTAAAGCCATTAACATTAAACTAACTGTACAATTTCCTCCAACAAATGTTTTGATACCTTTATTTATAGAATCGATAATTATATTATAATTAACAGGATCTAATACAATTATAACATCAGATTTCATACGTAATACTGAAGATGCATCAATCCAATATCCTTTCCAATCTAATTTTTTTAATTTAAAATAAATATCATTAGTATATTTCGATCCTTGACAAGTAATAATAATATCTAAATTCATTAATAAATCAATATCATAAGCATTTTTTAATATACCATACGAAATATTATTAATTGTTGGAGCTTGATTACCAAAATTAGAAGTAGAAAAAAAAATTAAATTTATATCAGTAATATCATTTTCTTCAATCATTCTTTTTAATAAAACTGAACCTACCATGCCACGCCAACCAATAAATCCAACATTTTTTTTCATTTCTTCAGTATCACCAACTGTTATTAAATTTTATTTTCAAAAATATTATGTATAATTTTATTATGTTATAATAATTAATAATTTATTTAATTATTAATTATTATCAGTAATTAATAATTATTAATTATTAATTATTAATTGATATAATAAATATAAATATTAATAGTTTCAATAAAATATTAAAAAATATTTTTTTAAAAAAATCATAAAGATAAATATTATCTTTAATTAAATTAATATGTAGAATACATTATAAAATAAAATATAAATATTTATATATATTTTAAAAATTCATAAAATAATCAATGTATATTAATTATAAAAATAATTATTATAATTAATATATTTATGTTAAGTTTTCAATACACAGTATCAAAAAAAAATTAATCAATATTATCATTATTGTATTTTTTTTTAAAATATATCATAAAAACAAAAATATTTAGTATTCTATGATTTGTTTATAATAATGATCAAACTTTTAATTCAAAATAATAATTTTGTATATATTTTATATAGTATCTAATTATTATTTATAAAATATTAAAAATTTTTATTGTGCATTTCAATGTTATATTTGAAACAATAAAATAGATATATATATTTGATATATTTATACTAATATATTTTAGGATAAAATAAATGGATGAAATGATTTCTACTACTATACTACTCATATTTATTATGGATCCAATAGGTAATTTACCTATTTTTATGTCTATATTAAAAAATATAGAACCAAAAAGAAGACAATTAATATTAATAAGAGAAATGATAATAGCTTTATTAATCATGTTATTATTTTTATTTGGAGGAGAAAAAATATTATTAGTTTTAAATTTAAAAACTGAAACTATTTCTATATCAGGAGGAATTATTTTGTTTTTAATAGCAATAAAAATGATTTTTCCAAATGAAGAAAATAATAATCAAACTGTGATGAATCAAGATGAACCTTTTTTAGTTCCATTAGCTATACCATTAGTAGCAGGTCCTTCATTACTAGCAACATTAATTTTATTATCTCACCAACATCCTACTCAATTGTTTTACTTATCATCATCATTACTTATCGCATGGAGTATTACTGTAGTAATATTATTATCATCAGGATTTTTTTTAAGAATATTTGGAGCCAAAGGAATTAATGCTTTAGAACGACTGATGGGATTAATTCTTATTATGTTATCTACTCAAATGTTTTTAGAAGGTATAAGAACATGGTTTAAAAATTAATTTAAATTATTATTTAAATCATAAATAATTTTAATTAATTCAATAAAAATATTCTTTTTAAAATAAATATTCATAATAATTAATCATATAATATTATTTATATCATAAATATATAAAATATATATAACCAATAAAGTATTATACTTTATAGATATTGATCTATGTATTATTTTTTAAATAAAAATACTCATTAAAAATAATAATTAAAAATAATATAAATATTTAATTATAATTCATATCACCTAAATATATATAAGGATTTTACCATGCCTCTCAAAACTATTTCAGAAATTGATATTTATAAGAAAATAGTATTAATTCGTGCTGATTTAAACGTACCTATAAGAAATAATGTTATTGAATCTGATGCTAGAATTCTTGCAACATTACCTACGATTCAATTTGCGCTTCAAAAAAAAGCAAAAGTAATTATTATGTCTCATTTAGGTAGACCAAAAGAAGGTATCATTGATAAAAATTTTTCTCTATATCCAATATTTGAATATTTTAAAAAAATATTACCAAATCATAAAATTAAATTTTCTAATACATATTTAAATGAAATTAATAAAGATTTTCAAGAATTAACGATTTTAGAAAATGTAAGATTTAATTTAGGCGAAAAAAATAATGATACGTTACTTGCTAAAAAATATGCATCATTATGTGATGTTTTTGTCATGGATGCTTTTGGATGTGCTCATAGAAAACAAGCATCTACTCACAAAATCATTCAATATGCTAAACAATCGTGTGCTGGTTTATTATTTATGAAAGAAATAAATTCACTAACAACAAATTTAATTAATCCAGAACGCCCTATGGTGGCAATTATAGGAGGATCAAAAGTATCTACAAAATTTAATGTATTAAAATCAATAACAAAAATAGCGGATACTACAATTGTCGGTGGAGGTATTGCTAATACATTTATTGCTATTAATAATAATATAGGACAATCTCTATATGAACCAGAATTTATTAATGCAGCCAAAAAATTAAAAAATAAATATAATATTCTAGTACCTATTGATTCACATGTAAAAATAAATCAAAATCAAAATTTCACATCTACGATAAAAAAAATATCAGATATCAATGAAAACGAAGAAATTATGGATATGGGAACAGAAAGTATTAAAAACATGATCAAAGTTCTAAAAAACGCTAAAACTATCTTATGGAATGGTCCTGTTGGTGTTTTTGAAATATTAAAATTTAGAACAGGAACTGAAGCTCTAGCAAAAACTATAGCTGATAGTCATGCTTTTTCTATTGCTGGAGGAGGTGACACATTATCCGTCATTGATATGTTTAATATTAAAAAAAATATTTCTTATATCTCTACAGGAGGAGGTGCTTTTTTAGAATTTATTGAAGGTAAAAAATTACCTACTATTTCTATTTTAGAAAAATATAAATTATAATTCATGATATTTAATCATATCTTTATTATTTGATATTTTAAAATTATTATATTCACTAAAAACAGGACAACCATGTGTCATAGTATTGATTATTTTAAACCAGGAGTTTTATCTGCTCATAAAGCACAAGAATTATTTAAAATTGCTAAAAAAAATAATTTTGCATTACCAGCTGTTAACTGTATAGGAAATGATTCAATAAATACAGCTTTAGAAACTGCCTCATTAATGCAATCAGCAATTATTATTCAATTTTCTTATGGAGGATCTATTTTTATTTCTGGTTTAGGAATAAAAAATAAAAATCAAACAGAATTGGCTACTTTAGGATCTATTTCTGGAGCACAACATGTTCATTTATTAGCTAAACATTATAAAGTACCTGTTATATTACATACCGATCATTGCCATAAAGATATATTACCTTGGATAGACCAATTGTTAGAAGAAGGTAAAAAATTTTTTAAAAACAATGGAAAACCATTATTTACTTCTCATATGATAGATTTATCAAAAGAAAACATTAAAGATAATATACAAACTTGCACTCAATATTTTGAAAAAATGAATAAAATTAATATGATGTTAGAAATAGAATTAGGATGTACAGGAGGGGAAGAAGATGGAATAGATAATAGTTCAATAAATATAGAATCTTTATATACTAAACCAGAAGAAGTAAATTATGCATATCAAAAATTAAAATGTATCAGTCCTAATTTTACAATAGCTGCTTCATTTGGAAATGTTCACGGAGTTTATAAAACAGGAAACGTTCAATTAATCCCTTCTATTTTAAAAAAATCTCAAAAATTTGTTAAAGAAAAAAATTATTTATCTTGTTCTAAACCATTAAATTTTGTTTTTCATGGAGGATCGGGATCATCAATTAATGAAATCAAAAAATCAATTAATTATGGAATTATAAAAATGAATTTAGATACAGATATGCAATGGGCTACATGGAATGGAGTTCTAAAATTTTATAAAAAAAATAAAAATTATTTACAAGGTCAATTAGGGAATCCAGAAGGAATTCATGTTCCAAATAAAAAATATTATGATCCTAGAAATTGGATTCGAGAATCACAAAAATCTATGTCAATAAGATTACAAAATGCATTTAAAATACTTAATTCAAATCATATTTTTAAACGAAAATAATATTGATATGATCAATATATTTTTTTGTGTAACAAAATAAATGATATATATATCATAAATATTATTTAAATTTTTATAATTCAAATATAAAACGTGATACATAAAAATATTTTATAGATATATAAATTATTTTTTATAAATAAAAAAATAATATAAAATATAAGAATAACAAAAATAATAATATGAATTATAATTACAATCTATAATTCATATTATAAAAAATAATTTTTATTTTATTTTTACAATATGATTTAAATTGAAAAATTTAATATTATTATTTACTATCAGGAATAAAGATGGAAGATTTAAATGTAGTAAATGATATCAATCATGCAGGAAATTGGATTATTCGAAATCAAGAATTACTACTCAGCTATTTAATTAATTTTACATCAGCTATTATTATTTTAATTGTAGGAATGTTTGTAGCCAGAATAATATCTAATGGTGTGAATAAAATATTAATTACTAGACATATAGATGCTACTATTTCTGGATTTTTATCTGCTTTAGTAAGATACGTTATTATTACATTTACATTAATTGCTTCGTTAGGTCGTATAGGTGTACAAACAACATCTGTTATAGCCATTTTAGGTGCTGCTGGCATGGCAATTGGATTAGCATTGCAAGGATCATTATCTAATTTTGCTGCTGGGGTACTGCTTGTTACATTAAGGCCTTTTCGAACTGGAGAATACGTAGATTTAGGAAATGTAGCTGGTACTGTTTTAAACGTACATATTTTTTATACTACTTTAAGAACTTTAGATGGAAAACTTGTTGTAGTTCCAAACGGGAAAATTATCTCTGGTAATATTATTAATTATTCTCGTGAACCAGTTAGAAGAAATGAATTTATTATTAGCGTTAGTTATAATTCCGATATTGATTTAGTAATTCAAGTTCTTAGAAATGTCATCGAACAAGAAAAAAGAGTCTTAAAAGAATTAGGTGTAATCATTGGATTAAGTGAATTAGCACCTTCTTCTCTAAATTTTATAGTCAAATGTTGGAGCAATACTGATGATTTAAATATGGTTTATTGGGATTTAATGGCACAATTCAAAAAAGCATTAGATAATAATAATATTAATATTCCATATCCTAAAATGGATGTTTATTTGCATAAATCAAAATAATTTTTTTAACACAATAAATTAGTATTAATTATGACTAATATATTCATTAAAATCATAGTAATAGTGTTATTAATTATAGATATAACAATATATTAGTCATAATAAATATTATGTAATATAATATAAAAATAAAATATAATATTTTAATTTATCTAAACATTAAAAAACAAAATTAATTATTAAACGATTTTATAAAAAATATGTTAATTATATATAAATCAAATCAATTTAAAAAATTATTAAATAAAGTATGTCAAATTATACAAAAAGAACCACTTAAAAATCCTTTGCAAAATGAATTATTTATAGTCAATAACAAAGAAACAGAAAAATGGATGAAAATCCTTATTGCAAAAAAGATTAGTATTTGTTCTAATATTCAATTTTATCAACATGAAGCATTCATATGGAAAATAATACATCGTCTCTTACCTGAAGATTATCAAAAATATAATTTTCATCGGGATATGATTTTTTGGAAAATATTATCTATCATTCAAAAATATAATAATAAATTTATTTTTGATACAAAAATAAAAAACAAAAAAATACAAAAATTTAATTTTGCATATTATATGTCTTATTTATTTCATCAATATTTAATTTATAGACCAGAATGGATTAATTGTTGGGATAAAAATATTAATATAAATATTTCATCTAAATCTCAATTATGGCAAAAAAAACTTTGGACCATGATATTAAAATATAATCATAAAATTAATCAAAACAATAATCATTTTTACTATATAAAAAAAAAAATTATTGATATATTTAATCATAAAAAAAATATTATCAAAAATTTTTTACCTATGCGAATATTTATTTTTAATACATCAAATATTCCTCATAATTATATAAAAATAATAAATTCAATGAGTAAAATATATAAAATATATATTTTATTAAATATAAATCATAATTATAATATCAACTATCAAAAAAAAATAAAAAATGAAAATAATTTATTTTTATATGAAAAAAAATATATTTTTAATCATATTCAATATTTATATTCTATGAATCATAAAACATATAATTTATTTTCAAAAATAAAAAAAAATAATTTACTACAAAAAATACAAAAAAAAATTTTATGTAATCAATATAATAACACAATTAAAAAAAAATATATTCATCCAAAAATAGATACATTCCTTTCAACTGATAATTCAATTAGTATACATATTTGTCATTCTTTAAAAAGAGAAATAGAAATATTACATAATAACTTACTAAATATATTACAAAAAAATAAGATTATTCATCCTCAAGATATTATAGTATTATCTATCGATATCAATATTTATGTACCATTCATTCATGCAATATTCAATTCTGCTCCAAAAAATTATTTTATACCATTTACAATAGCTAATTCATGTATATCTAAAAAAAATACAATATTTTATACATTTGAAAAACTGTTAAATATTGCTAATAGCATATTTGAAAATGAAGAAATATTATCATATTTGTCATTACCAATATTATTAGAACAATTTAAAATTAATTTAGAAGAATTAAAAATATTAAAAAAATGGATAAAAAATACCAATATAAAAATAGGATTTGATAAACAACATTTAAATCAAATATTAAATATAAATACAAATTACAATAGTTGGAATTTTGGAATTGATCGCATGCTTCTAAATTATGCTATTAATAACAAAAAATTCATATGGAAAAATACTGTTCCTTACAATGAAATTAATTATGAACGCTCTGAATTAATTTCTAAGCTAAACCAATTTATAATTTTATTAAATAAATGGAGAAAAATACTTTCCATTCCTAAAACTCTTAAAAAATGGTTACCATTACTATCAGAAATAATTGAAGATTTTTTCCCTATTAAATATTTGCAAAATAAAGAAATACTTTTTTTAAAAAAAATATGGAATAACATTATTTCTAATGGACTTAAATCTCATTTTGAAAAAAAAATTACAATAACAATATTGCAATCAATGATTGCAAACCAATTGAATAAAAAAGAAAATTATTCTAATTTATTTTCAGGAAAAGTAAATTTTTGCAATATAAATTTATTAGAAAATATACCATTTCAAGTTATATATTTAATAGGTATAAATGAGGATGTTTACCCTAGAAAAATTGATTCTATATCATTCAATTTAATAAAAAAATTCCCAAAAATAGGAGATAAAAATCATAGATTATATGATCATTATATATTTCTAAATTATTTATTAAATGCACAAAAATATTTTTACATTAGTTGTATAAATTTAAAACAACAAAATATAAATAATATTTCTTCATCAATCCTCATTGAACAACTAATTAATTGTGTTACTAACCATTTTCAATTAATTGATCAAAATTATATAACAAATCAATATTTTAATAAAATAAATGACAATAAAAAAAAAATTATTAATCATTTATATCATTTTGACAATATTCCTTATGGTGAACAAGATAATTTTAAAAAACAACATTTTAATCAAAATTTTAAAAATCAAAATTGCAATATAACATATATTCAAAAACAAACAGAAAAAAAAACAGATCAAAAATTATTCATCATTAAATCTAATAAAATTGATATAATAAATTTTATACAATTTTGGAAAAATCCTATAAAATTTTTATTCTTTAATCTTTTAAAAATAAAAACAAAAATAATAAATAAAAAAGAATGTAATATAGATTATTTTTCTATAAATTCTAAAAATATTTATTGTATTAAACAAAAACTATTAGATTATTTAGTCTATAATAAAAACATAAAAACCCTCTATGAATTTTATAAAAAATCAGGCATATTACCATATGGTAATTTTGGACAATATATTTGGGATCAAATAAAAAAAGAAATGATTGAAATATATAAAATGATATTCAAATTAAGAAATCAACCTGAAAAAAAAATAATCAATATTAAAATCAATCAATATCAGTTATATAATTATGAATTAAAAGAAATACATAAAATAGGATTAATACGTTGGAAACCACATGTAATTAATATTCAAGATAAAATGTCTTTGTGGATTGAACATTTAATATATTGTTTTTTAAATGGTGAAGGAAATAGTTATATCTTTGGTAATAAAAAAAGTAATTGGGTTTATTCAAATTTATCTTCAAAAAAAGCATTTGATTATTTAGAAAAATATATTAAAGGTTATTTAATAGGAATTAATCAACCATTAATGCTAACTCAATCCGGTTTTGAATGGATAAAATCCCAATACGACAAAAAAAATAAAATAATTTTTAATAATGAAACTAAAAATAAAATGAGCAAAAAAAAATTTTTTAATGAATGGAATGGAAATATAAATAAAAATGGTGAAAAAGATAATATATTTATTAGAAAAATTATTACAGAAATAAATAAAAATGATTTTATTAATTTATGCAATATTGCTAAACAATGGTTTTTACCTATATTAAAAAATCAATTGTAATATTTTATTAAAAATAATATTCAATTATTATTATAAACAAATATTATAATAAATAATTACTAAAATAATCTCTTTTAACAATTCAAAAATATAAATTATATGAATTCTCAATCATCTCCTATAAATGTTTTTAATTTTAATTTTAACCAAAATACATTAATTGAAGCTTCTGCTGGAACAGGAAAAACTTTTACAATAGTAATATTATATTTACGATTATTATTAGGATTAGTTAATATAAACCATGTATCTTCAAAATTATCTATAGAAAAAATATTAATTGTTACATTTACACAAACAGCTAAAGAAGAAATAAAAGATAGAATTAAAAAATATATTCATGATTTAAAAATAGCATGTATTGAAAAAAATACCAAAATATTTATTTTACAAAAAATCATGAAAGAAATTAAAAATTTTAAAAAAGCAATTATGATATTAAGTCAAGCAGAAAAAAAAATTGATTTAGCTGCAATTTATACTATTCATGGTTTTTGTCATAAAATATTAAAAACTCATTATTTTTATTCAAAATTATTAATACATGATCATTTTATAGAAAATAATTACAAAATATATTTAAAAGCAACTAATATATTTTGGAAAAAACATTGCCATTTATTACCATATGAAATTTCAAAAATTATTTATCAAGAATGGTTAAATGAAGAGAAACTATTAAAAATTATTTATCCATTATTCAAATTTTCATCAATCAAATTAAATACTAATATATTAAAAAACACAAATATTATATTGTTTCATAAAAATTTAATTATAAAAATTAAAAAATTTAAAATACTATGGTTGAAAAATATAATTCAAATTAATAATTTTTTTCATAATTTAAAAATCAACTTATATATTTATAATAAAACAAATTTAAATAGATGGATTAATATTATTAATAAATGGTCAAATAATTCTACTGAAAACTATATAGTTCCATCTGTATTAAATTATTTTAACTATATTACTATAAAAACCAATATTTTAAATAAAAATGAAAAAATACCAATTTTTTTTAAAAAAATCCAATATTTTTTAAAAATAAATTTTTCAATTAAAGAAATTATAATAGTGAATGCATTACAAAAAATACCTGAAATTATTCAAAAAGAAAAAAATAAAAAATTATTTTATGAACATAACGATTTGATTATTTTTTTAAATAAATTTCTTAAAAACAAAAATATAATTAATAATATACAAAAACAATATCCTATTGCTTTTATTGATGAATTCCAAGATACTAATTTAGAACAATATAAAATATTTAAAACAATATATCATCAATCTAAAAAATCAAATTTAGTTATTATTGGTGACCCAAAACAAGCAATTTATAGTTTTCAAGGTGCTGATATTTTTGCTTATATCAAAGCAAAAAATGAAACTAAAAAACATTATTATCTTACAACTAATTTCCGTTCATCAAAAAATATGGTTCTTAGTGTAAATATGTTATTTTCAAGAATGAATAATCCATTTATATTTAATCAGATATTATTTCAACCACTATTATCTAATACAGAAAACCAAAATATAAATTTTACAATAAATGGATTATTACAACCTGCATTAAATCTTGTCATAGAACCAACAATAAATAAAAAAAAATATCCATATTGGACAGCAAGACAATGTGCAGTTAATATTTTTAATTGGATAAATTATTCTAAAACAAATCTATCTAACATTCAAATTCACAAAAAAATTCATAAAGTCACTGAAGAAGACATAGTTATTCTTGTTAGAAATAAAAATGAAAGTAAAATAATACAATTGGAATTAGATAAAATTAATATTAATTCTATATATATATCTAATAAAAATTGTATTTACGACATACCAGAAGCTATAGAAATATTATATATATTAATATCATTATTAGATTTAAGAAATGAACAAGCATTTATAAATGCCTTTTCTACAAGTATCATGCAAAAAACTATTCAAGAAATAAAAAATGTCCAATATATTCATAAATATCGATCTATTTGGATAAAAAAATTTTATATATATTTATCAATTTGGAATAAAAATGGAATTTATGCCATGTTGAAAAAAATTACTGAAGAACAAAAAACTTCTTTAACACAAAAATGTTTAAAAAAAACCAAATCCACTATTAATAATATTTTACATATAGGAGAATTACTACAAACTAAAGAGATAGAAAATGTAGATAAATATAATTTAATACAATGGTTCAAAAAAAAAATTAAAAATAAAAAAGAAATTATTTCAAAAGAAGAAATATTAAGACATCATAATATAAAAAATGCTATTAAAATTATTAATATACATGCATCTAAAGGATTAGAATTTTTTATTGTTTGGATACCATTTGCAATAAATTATATTAAATCACAATATCCAATTTATCATGATCAAAATCATAATTTAATTTATGATTTAAAAAATAAAAATAATAGTATAAAAAATGCGGAAAAAGAAAGAATAGCAGAAGATATCAGATTATTATATGTAGCTATAACTCGATCTATAGTACATTGTTGTATAGGAATAGAAACATCAAAAATCAAAATAAAAAAAAATACCAATACAACCGATATACATTGTAGTGCAATAGGATATATTTTACAATTAGGTAAAAAACTAAATAAGCAACAATTTGATACTATTATTAATAATTTAAAAAAAGAAACATGGATTAAAATAACCACAAAAGAACAATATTTGCAAAAACAATATAAAAATAATCATATAAATATTAATAATCATATTCCAGAAAAAAAATATAATATTAATAAAATATGGACTATCACTAATTACACGCAATTAAAAAAAGAAAATGAAATTATACTGAATACTAAAAACCAAAATATTATAGATATAAAATTTAAAAAAAATAAAATATTAAAAAATGATTTATATAACAATCACAATTTTATAAAAGGATCATTATCCGGTCAATTATTGCATAATATATTAAAAAAAACTAATTTTTCAGAAAATATGCAATCTGAAACAATTTGCAAACAATTAAAAAAATATAATTTCAATATAAATTTAGAACCATTACTATCATCTTGGATATACAATATTTTTCATACAATATTAGACAATAAAAATTTTTCTTTATCTCATTTAAAAAAAAACGAATATATAAAAGAATTAGAATTTTTATTACCTATTCAAAAAACATTAAACTCTAGTCAATTAAATTATATTACAAAAAAAAATGATCCAATATCAATTGCATCTCCTAATTTAACATTTAACAATAAAAAAGGCATGATTAATGGATTCATTGATTTAATATTTTATCTCAATAAAAAATATTATATATTAGACTACAAATCTAACTGGCTAGGTGAAAATAATAAATACTATTCATCATTAAATATAAAAAATGAAATGATTAAACATCGATATGATTTACAATATCAAATATATTCTATAGCTTTGCATAGATATTTAAAACAAAGAATTAAAAATTATACATTTAAAAATTATTTTGGGGGTATTTTTTATTTTTTTATCAGAGCTGCTGATGGAAGTAATAAAAATAATGGGATTTTTTATCAAGCTATACCAAAAAATTTAATTCAAAAATTAAATCAAATAATATAATTATATTATAAAAATAATGATAATATCTATGAATATAAAAAATATATTAATATTGACTTTTAAAAAAAAAAAATTAGATCTATTGATCTATATTTTGCATTATATATTGGACAAAAACAACATAATTTAATTATACTGGCTGCAGCATTAACAAGTTATGCAATTGGAAATGGTCATATTTGTTTACCAATTAAAATTCTTAAAAAAAATATTCTTAATTTAGAACATGTTTTATTATTAAAAAATAAAATATCTAATTTAATTGGACCTGAAAAGTTATGGCATGAAATTTTTTTAAAAAGTGATACTATTGGTAATGAATTTATAATAAAACCATTAATTTTATATAATAATTGTTTATATTTATATAATACTTGGAAAGCCGAACAATCAATATTAAATTTTTTGTATCAAAAAAATAATATATATATTCAAAATCCTATCCAATATAAAAAAATATTAAACAATTTATTTCAAGGTGATAAAAAAAATTTTCAAAAAATAGCTGTTGCTATGGCAATGATGCAAAAAAAATTATTTATTATTGGAGGACCTGGTACAGGAAAAACTACTATTATTGCTAAAATTATTATAGCATTAAATAAAATAAATTTAAAACCAATTAAAATAAAACTAGCTGCTACCACAGGTCAAGCCGCTTCTCATTTAACGCAATCATTAAACAATACATTATTGCAACATTCATTAAAAAACAATACTAAAAATTTAATCTATACAGCTACAACCATTCATAAATTAATAGGAATTAAATCTGATTGTAATCGTGTAAAATTTCATAAAAAAAACACAATAGATGTTGATACTTTAATTATTGATGAAAGCTCTATGATTGATTTATTTATCATGGAAAAAATAATTCAAGCATTACCAAAAAACGCACAAGTAATTTTTTTTGGAGATATAAATCAATTACCAGCAATAGGAAATGGGACAATTTTAAAAGATATTTGTTGTTTTGCTCAAAATAAATTTAATAAAATTTCAAATTTATTAAATTTAATCACTAATTATAATATAAAAAATAATAAAAATTCTAATTTTATTAATGATCATGTTTGTATTCTAAAAAAAAATTATAGATTTAACAATAATTCTGGAATTCATAAATTATCACTATCTTTAATGAATCAAGATCAAAAAATATTTTTAAAAATAAAAAATAATTATTTTAAAAATGTCAAAATATATACAATTAATTCTCAAAAAAAATATATATATATGTTAAACAATATTATTAAACAATATTCTATTTATTGGGAAAAAATTTTTAATCAGGAACCAATTAAAAAAATAATTAAAACTTTTTATGAATATAGATTAATAGGTGCAATACGTCATGGTATATTTGGAATTGAAGATATCAATAAAAACATAGAAAAAAAAATGCAAAAAGAAGGATTTATTCAATATAAAATTAAAAATAATTATATAGATTACTTAGGAAAACCTATTATCATTACTAAAAATAATAAAATGTTAGGATTATTAAATGGAGATATTGGTATTATGCTCTATAATCATAACAATTTAGAAGCATGTTTTTTGTCAAACAATGATAAAATTAAAAAAATACCAATAAATATTCTGCCAGAATATGAAACAGCCTGGGCTATGACAATACATAAGTCCCAAGGTTCAGAATTCCTACATACTGCATTAATTTTACCTAATATTATGAATTTATTATTAACAAAAGAATTACTCTATACTGGAATTACTAGATCTAAAAAAACATTAATCATATATTCTGAAAAAAAAATATTATTACAAACCATGAAACAAAAAACGAAACGTTTTTCTCAAATTTCTAATAATATATTAAAATATCAATCATAATATTCAAAAAATTTTAAATTATTTAAAAATTAAAAAATTTTAAATAATTTAAAATTAAAATTAATTTATAATATCTAACATTAATATTTTAGATTTTCTTTGATAATTGTACATTTTTTTCTTACTTTCTGGTAATAAATTTAAATCAATTGGAATAAAACCTCTTTCTTGAAACCAATGAATACTTTGAATAGTTAAAACAAAAATTTTTATTAAACCTAATATTTGAGCACGATATATTATTTTTTTAAGTAAAATATCTCCTCTAGAAGAACTTCTATAATCTGGATGAACAACTAAACATGCCATTTCTCCAATTTTATCTTCCATAAAAGGATATAATGCAGCACAACCAATCGTTAAATTATCCTGTTTAATAATAGTAAATTTATTAATTTCAATTTCTAATTGTTTTCTTGAACGACGAACTAAAATACCTTGTTTTTCTAAAGGACGAATTAAATCTACAATACCTCTAATATCATGTATAGTAGCTAACCTTACCTGTTCGGTAGATTCCATCACAATTTGCGTTCCAATACCATCTCTTGAAAATAATTCTTGTACTAAAGCACCATTAGTTTTATAACTAATTAAATGACTACGTCGAACCCCTTGTTTACAAGCTTCGATTGAACCACGTAAAAACTTTACTGTACTAGAAAAAAAATCTTGTTTTTTTTTTAATAATTCTAATATTTTTATGACTTCATTAGGAAATAATTCAGAAATAATAACATTATTTTTATCTAAAACCCCTTGTTCACTACAAAAACCAATCATTTTTTCTGCTTGCAATTGTATGGCTAATTGTGTCGCAATTTCTTCAGAAGTTAAATTAAAACTTTCCCCTGTCACTGATGATGCTATTGGACCAATTAAGACAATCGAACGATTTTTTAATTGACTAAATATAGTTTTTTTATCAATTCTTCTTACACGACCACTATGACAATAATCAACACCATTATCAATACCCAATGGTTGAGCAATTATAAAATTACCACTAACAACATTAATACGAGCACCTTGCAAAGGAGTATTGCTAAGACTCATAGATAATCTAGCTGTAATTTCTAATTGTAATCTACCTGCTTCTTGTTTAATACATTTCAGAGTATCAATATCAGTCACACGTGTATATTTATGATATACTGATTTCATATTAAATTGAGATAAATTAGCGTTAATTTGTGGTAAAGCACCATAAACAACAATTAAATTAATACCTAAACTATGCAACAATCCAATATCATTTATAATTTCTGTAAAATTTTCATGGTTAATGACTTCTCCTCCTAACATAATTACAAATATTTTTCCTCTATGAGCATTAATATATGGAACTATATGTCGAAAACCATTTACTAATTCTGTACTTCTATTTTTCATAAAAATACCTATATTTACAATTTAAAACAAATACGTATCTATGAAATAAAAATAAATTAAAAATAATTTTTTAATATTATTTAAATTCATATTAAAAATTAAATATAATTTTATAAATTATTATGAACGATTAAAAGAAATAATTTTATGGACTGTTATTTATTAAAAATGAAGAAAAATTGAAAAGAGATATTATTTTTTAATATTTTTAAATTTGGTTGCGGGGGGCGGATTTGAACCACCGACCTTCGGGTTATGAGCCCGACGAGCTACCATACTGCTCCACCCCGCAATATATATATACTATATAATATTTATTAATGCAATAAATATTTTATATTTAAATCATTTTTATTGAAAAATTAAATAATGATGCATTTAAATTACTATTTTTGTCATCCATTATAAAAATATATGTGTATATATTTATAATAAAAAATAGTAATATAGTAAATATATATTTTTTAAAAAACAAATTTAATGAATTAAAATATATATTAATATATATTCTCTAATATTAATTTTAAAAAAAAGAGATCAAATGAAAATTATACAAGCAGGAATTACAGTTAATAATGAATCTATTGCTATAATTATATCTAGATTTAATGATTTTATTAATAAAAATTTACTATCTGCTGCAATTGATACATTACATAGAATAGGCAAAATAAAAAAAGATAAAATAAAAATATTTCAAGTACCTGGATCATACGAAATACCAATCATTGCTAAAAATATAGCTGATACTAATAATTATAGTGCAATAATTACTTTAGGTACTATTATAAAAGGAAATACATCACATTTTGAATATATTGCAAAAGCAATCACAAATGGTTTAATGAAAATTAGCATTGAAAATGTTATTCCTATTACATATGGAATATTAATTACCAATACTATTGAACAAGCCATTGAAAGAGCTGGGACAAAAATGGGAAATAAAGGCTATGAAGCAGCACTATGTGCATTAGAAATGATTAATCTTATAAAAATAATTAAACAATAACATAATAATTATAAAATATTTGTCATCAAAATATTATTTCATGTGTATCATCACTACACAATAATTATATTTTTATATCAATCATACAGATTATTTTAATAATCAATATATAAAAAAAAATAATTTATCTTTCATTTTAAATATTTAAAAAACTTTTTTAAAATTAGTAATAATAAATTTTTTGATTACAGATATTAATATTAAATATATTAATTATCTTTTTATTCAATATAATAAATTATTTCATTTTAAAAAAAATAATATTTAAATTAATGTCAAAAAATATATGAAAAAATTTTTTAATTTTTATATTTCAACATCGATGTATAATTAGGACTAAATAATTCATATATATAAAATATTTTTAATATAAAAATAATTTTTTAAATAAAAAAAAATAATACATTGTATTATTTTAAAGTAATATATTAAGATTATTAATATTTTTACAAAAGAGATAATTATGAATGATATTTTTTATATGAAAGAAGCACTCAAATTAGCTGAAAAAGGAAAATTAACGACTGCTCCTAATCCAAACGTAGGATGTATTATTGTAAAAAACAAAAAAATAATAGGAATGGGATGGCATAAAAAACCTGGTGATTTACATGCAGAAATTATTGCTATAAATATGGCAAAAGAAAATACATTCGGATCCACAGCATATGTAACATTAGAACCATGTAATCATTATGGAAAAACTCCACCATGTTGTCAAAAGTTATTAACTTCTGGTATTCAAAGAATTGTAATTGCTACTATTGATCCAAATCCAAAAGTATCAGGAAAAGGAATAGATTTTTTAAAAAAAAATGGAATTATTATTAATTATGGAATTATGGAAAAAGAAGCAAAAGAAATTAATAAAAATTTTTTTAAAAGAATGAAAACAGGATTACCCTGGACACAATTAAAGTTAGGTGTTTCTCTTGATGGAAGAATTGCATTAAATAATGGAGAAAGTAAATGGATTACATCTCATACTTCAAGAAAAGACGTACATAAATTTCGATCTCAAAATCAAGTTATTTTAAGCAGTAGTAAAACTATTATAAATGATAATCCATTACTAAATGTAAGATACAAAAATATTAATGAAAACAAAGAAATGGAAATTATTAATCAACCCATTCGTATTATTATAGATAGTAAAAATAAAATTCAACCAAATCATCCAACAATAAAAATGTCAAAAAATAAAATATGGTTAATTAGAATCAAAAAAGATAATCAACAATGGCCAAATCATGTAAAACAAATAATTTCATGTCAAATTAAGAAAAAAATTGATTTATTAAAATTATTATTATTAATAGGAAAAAATGAAATTAATTCTGTTTGGATAGAAGCAGGTTCTTCTTTATCAGGATCATTAATAGAAAAAAATTTAATTGATGAATTAATTTTATACATGTCGCCAAAATTACTAGGTCAAACAGCAAAACCCATGTTTATTTTTAAAAAATTTTTAAAAATCAATCAAACAACACAATTTTTATTTCATAAAATAGATCAATTTAATACAGATATTCGTATTATTTTAAGAAAAAATAAAAATTTTATTGTAAAATAAAAATATTGATTTATTTATTTATAAAAATATTATATATTTTATATAATCATCTATTTTTGTAAAAAAATTATTAATATTGATTTTTAATATATCAGGAAAAACATGAAACCATTATTCCGTAGAAAAGCACGTGAAAAAGCTATACAAGCATTATACGCTTGGCAAACTTCAGGAAATAGTATCAAAAAAATTGCATCGCAATTTTTAGAAGATCAAAATATGAATAATGTTGATTTAGAATATTTTAATAATTTGATTACAGGTGTATCAACAGATTATAAATATATAGATAATACAATTGAACCATATCTATCAAGAACACCCAATCAACTAGATCCAATTGAAAAAACTATACTTAGGATTGCTTTTTATGAATTATTAAAAAGAAAAGATATTCCTTATAAAGTATCTATTAATGAAAGTATTGAATTAGCCAAAATTTTTGGATCTAAAGATAGTCATAAATTTATTAATGGTGTTCTAGATAAGGCAGCAATTAAAATTAGATCTAATTTTAATAATTCAAAAACAAAAATTTTATAATAAAAATATATTAATATATCAAAATTGTTTTTAAAAAATATATCAATATAATTCATTCATATTAAAAAAATTTTTTAAATACCAATAAAAAATTTTTTATAAAATATACTATATAGGAATGAATATAAAAAATAATTTATTTTAAATAATTTAATTCATTTTGAAATCAAAATATAAATTTAACATAAAATTAATATTTCTTGATAGATAAAAAATTAAAATGCTATTGTTAAAAATAAATAAAAAATTATTCATGAATATAAGTTAAAAAAATTAATTTTAAAATAGTTATTATATTAAATAATTTTTTATACAATATGTAAAAATTAAGATTAACCATAAAAAACATAATCCGATAATAATGTATAAAATCATATTCAGACCATAAAGATATAATACCCAACCACCAATTCCTCCTCCTATAGCTGAACCAATAAACTGACTTGTAGAATATATACCCATAATTAAACCTTTAGACTGACTAGAAATAATTTTACTTAAAGTAGAAGGAATAAAAGATTCTAAAAAAACAAATGCTATAAAAAAAAATTGTATAGATAAAAATAACAAAATAATACTATTATAAGAAAATAAAAAAATCAATTCAGATATTGTTAATAAAAAAATGAATGAAAACAATAAAAATATTTTAGAAAATTTCTTTTCTAAATAATGAATCATAAAAATAATTAATAAAAAAGAAATCAAAATAGTTAAAAAATAGATTTTCCAATGATCAGATAAAACTATACCAAGCAATAATAATTTCTTAGGGAAAATAATAAAATTAAACATTAATATAAAATGCAAACAAAAAATGCTAAAAAATAAAATGTATGTATCAAAATTTAAATTACTTTTAATAGAATCAAAAATATTTTTTCTTAATATGATTTTTTTAATATTTAAATTTAAAGTTGAAGGAAAAAATAACAAAACAATTAATATAAAAAAAATAATTAATATTGAAATAAAAAAAAATAATTTTCGAAAACCATAATGATTTAAAATAAATGGTCCTAAGATAATTGATAAAGCAAAAGAAAAACCTAAAAATATACCTAAAAAAAATATTACTTGTGTTCTATTTTTTTCTTCAGTGATTTCTGATAAATATGCCATAATTGTTGAAGAAATAGCACCTAATCCTTGTAAAAAACGACTAAAAATAAATTGCTCAATAGAATTACTCATAGCTGCACAAAGACTACCTAATAAAAACAAAAACAAACACAATATAATAACTAATTTTCGTCCTATAAAATCAGATAAAATACCTAATGGAATTTGAAATAAAGCTTGAAATAATCCATATATACCTACTGCAATACCTATCAAAAACGTATTAGCATGTTCCAAATTTAATCCAGTAATAAATATAACTGGAAGTATCATGAACATTGAAAATATTCTTAAAGCAAAAATCATATATAATATAACAATAATATATAATTTATGTATTGCTACTTTATTTTTATTCATAAAAAACCTGTTATAATATTTTTATTATTAATATATTCTTAAACATTCAAAATATATTAAAAAAATTTAATAAAAATATAATAATATATGATTTATAAAAAATATATTAATTTATTTTATAAAAAATATTTAAAAATATTTAAATTAAAATAATAATTTTTAAAATAATTTTTTTTAATATATATATATATAAACAAATTAATCTAATAAATTCAATTTTTATTGAGTTTTTATTAATAAAAAGATAAAAAATGAAATATTTTTTAAAAAATTCTAATATTCAAATAGATCAAGAAGGTTATCTATACAATCATCAAGAATGGAATATAAAAATTGCAGAAAAAATAGCTGAACAAGAATCTATTCAGCTAACTTTTGAACACTGGGAAATAATATACTTTATTAGAAATTTTTACTTTAAATATCAAACTACACCATCTATGAGAATGTTATTCAAAACAATACAAAACACCAATAAAGAAAAGAAAATTACCAGTATATATTTATATAAATTATTTCCAAAAGGACCAGCATATCAAGCTAGTAAAATTGCCGGAATTCCTAAACCATATCATTGTTTATAAAAAAAATATTTTTAATACCAATTATTAAATTTTTTAAAAAATATTTCTATTAAAAATATTTGTTAAAAGTTTAATTAATATAATTAATTGAAATCATAATACTTAAATTAATTATTACAACAATAGAAAAAAAAAATAATATTTTTGATATAAATAAATAATAAATAGATTTCGGAAAAATTAATAAAGAAAAATAAAACCATATAAGATTTAAAAAAAGATTACTGAAAAAATATAATCTACCAGTATATCCAAAAACAGTTAATAAAGAAGAACTAAATAAAAACAATAAAATATAAATACTAATATGTTTTTTAGTAACAATAATTCCTTTTTTTAATGAAAAAATTGGAATTTTAGCTTTTTGATAATCTTTTATATAGCGAATACCAATTGAATAAAAATGTGGAATTTGCCATATAAAAGAAATAAAAAATAAAATAAAAGAACATAAATCTAATACTTTAGAAACAACACAATAACCAATGACTAATGGCATAGCTCCTGCAATACTTCCTATAAAAATTGAATTAAAAGTACTTCTTTTAGTATATTTAGTATAAAATAATACATAAAATATAAATGCAATCACAACTTCTATAAAAACAAGAAAATTTAAAAAAAAATAAAAAATTAAAAAACCAAAAAAACCTAATAATATTGAATAAATTTTAGCTAAATATAAAAAATGAGGCTTGATAACTAATAATCTATTTTTAGTACGATTCATATACTGATCAATATCGCGATCTATAATGTTATTAATAATACAACTTGCCGCTATTACTAATGATAATCCTAAAATTGTTAAAAATAATAAAGAATAATTAATATTGCCTTTAGAAGCTAAAAAAAAACCACCAATCATAGAAAATAAATTACCAATAATAATACCTGGCTTTATTAACTGAATATAATATGACATATAATATAATTTTAATGAATCATCAAATGATGATTTAAATTATACATAATCCAGATAGAACCAGAAATAATAATTAATATAACTATAATAGTAAAAATAATAAAAACTATGCTCCAAATGTCATAATCAATTGTATTAAAATTAAAAAAATATCGAAAATGAACTAAAATTTGCAAAAAACAAAATATTAAAATAATACTGATTATTATTATTTTTGATAAATGATATTTTGTTACTAAATAAAATGGAATTAAAGTAAAAATCATTGATAATAATAATCCTATACAATAAAATTTTTTTAAATCATTAATTAATTGTAAAGAATAATTATTTTTTTTAAAATTCATTAACAAACTCCAAATAAATATACAAAAGTAAATAAAAAAATCCATATAATATCTAAAAAATGCCAAAATAAACCCAAACATTTCATTCTAGTATACATGACATTATTTAAACCTATTTTTTTTAATTGTAATAAAATCACTATAATCCATATTAATCCTATTATAATATGTATTGCATGTAATCCAATTAAAGTAAAATAAGCAGACAAAAAACCACTTCTCTGAGGTCCATAATTTTTAGATAATAATTTACAAAATTCATATATTTCAATACTAACAAAACATAAACCAAACAAAAAAGTGTTAGACAACCAAAAATAAATTATTTTTTTTTTAGATTCTAAAAAACTAATAACAGCCATACCAAAAAAAAACGAACTAAATAATAAAACAAAAGTTTCTGCTAACACCAATGGTAAATTTATGATGATCATTCCATAAATGTTGTAATCTAAATCATTTAACAATACTGCATAAACAGCAAACATCGTTGAAAAAATAATACAATCACTCATTAAATACAACCAAAAACCTAATAATATTTTTTTATTGACAACATAATTACTATTCAAACTATTATTTTTATTTAAAAATTGCATATTGATTTTTTTGTCCTATTATTTATAATTTTGATTTTTCTATTAATTCTATTTGTTTTGATGAAATAAAATAATCATGTTTTTGATTAAAACTATTTAAGATAACAAAATATATTATTAATAATAATGATAAAATTAATAACCACCAAATATGCCAAATAGCAGAAAAACCAAAAAAAATAGCTAAAACACCAATTATAAAACCAATATTATTATTTTTAGGCATATAAATATCTTGATAAATAATATTTTTTAATTGTTGTTTAGAAGATTTAACTCTCCAAAAATCATCTCTAGAAAAAACAATTGGTAATACTGCAAAATTATATAAAGGAGGTGGAGATGAAGTCGACCATTCTAAAGTTCTAGCATTCCAAGGATCTCCTGTATTATCAACATATTTTTTTCTATCACGTAATGAAACATAAAATTGTATACATTGACATATAATTCCAATCAAAATAATGAATACTCCAAAAGCAGCAATTGATAATAAAAAATGAAACTCACTATCTATATTCTGACTTAACCTACGAGTCATACCCATTAAACCTAATATATACAATGGTATAAAAGCAAATAAAAAACCAATAATCCAAAACCAAAATGCTCGTTTTCCCCATAATTCATTAAGCATAAAACCAGATATTTTTGGAAACCAATATGTTATTCCAGAAAAACAACCAAAAACAACACCACCAATAATTACATTATGAAAATGAGCAACTAAAAATAAACTATTATGAAGTACAAAATCTACACTTGGTAATGATAATAATACACCTGTCATTCCTCCAATAGAAAAAGTAATAATAAAACCAATAGCCCATAGCATTGAAGAATGCATTCTTACACGACCTTGATACATCGTAAATAACCAATTAAATATCTTTACTCCTGTTGGGACAGCAATAATCATAGTAGCAATACCAAAAAAAGCATTTACATTAGCACCAGCACCCATAGTAAAAAAATGATGCAACCAAACCATAAAAGACAAAATAGTAATTGATATTGTAGCCCAAACTAAAGATACATACCCAAATAAAGATTTTTTAGAAAAAGTAGCCACTACTTCAGAAAAAACACCAAAAACAGGCAATATTAAAATATATACTTCAGGATGTCCCCAAATCCAAATTAAATTCACATACATCATCATATTTCCTCCATTTTCAAATGTAAAAAAATGAAAGTCTAAATAACGATCTAGTGTTAATAAAAAAAGAGTTAGTGTTAAAACTGGAAATGAAATTAATATTAAAATATTTGTACATAATGCTGTCCAAGAAAAAATTGGCATTTTAAACAAATCCATCCCAATTGTTCTCATCTTTAAAATTGTTACTATAAAATTAATACCAGTCAATGTTGTACCAATTCCTGCTAACTGTAAACTCCAAATCCAATAGTCTACACCTACCCCTGAACTATATTTAATCCCTGACAACGGTGGGTAAGCTAACCACCCTGTTTTAGCAAACTCTCCAATACCTAAAGATAAATTGATTAAGACAACTCCCGTTACAGTTAACCAAAAACTTAAATTGTTTAAAAATGGAAAAGCTACATCACGAGCACCTATTTGTAATGGAATTACTAAATTCATCAAACCAACCACTAATGGCATTGCTACAAAAAAAATCATAATAACACCATGAGCTGTAAAAATTTGATCATAATGATGTGCAGGTAAAAAACCAGCATGCCCTGAAGATGATAAAAATTGTTGTGCTCTCATCATGATAGCATCAATAAATCCTCTAAAAAACATAATAAAAGAAACGATAAAATACATTACAGCTATTCTTTTATGATCCACAGAAGTAAACCATTCTAACCATAAATATTGCCATTTTTGAAAATAAGTAATAATAGAAATGATGAATAATGTGAAAAAAATAATACCTAAATATGTAAACATAATAATTGGTTCATTATAAGGAATAGCTGATAATGTTAATTTTCCAAACATAATGATTTCCTTATGATAGACTATATTTTTATAAATTGATTTTTATAAAAATAATTTTGTAAATTTTTATAAAAATTTTATAGAAAATTTTAAATAATTATATTAAATCTATATTTTTTAAAATTTTTATAAATAAATTCGGCATAATATAAGAAAAATATTCAGTTTTATGATTTTTATCAGGAACTAAAAGTCTTTTAAAATCATTAATAGTACTTATTTTTACTGTAGAATTTTTAACTGTTTTGATCCATTGATAAAAAATATTATAATTATCAGCAACGATTACTGAAAATTTCATACCAGAAAAACCTTCACCACTATAATTAGCTGATATCCCCTTATACTGTCCTGGATGATCAGAAATTAAATTCAATTTACTTTGCATACCTTTCATTGCATAAATTTGACTTCCTAAAGAAGGAATAAAAAATGAATTCATAACAGAATAAGAAGTAATATTAAATTTTATAGGAGTGTTAACAGGAAATACAATTTTATTAATTGTAGCAATTTTATAATCTGGATAAATAAATAACCATTTCCAATCTAATGCTACTACTTCAATTTTTATTGGATGATGAATTGATATAATTGATTTACTTGGTTCTAAAGCATGTGTGGAATGCCATGAGACCAAAGATAAAATAAAAATAATAAAAACAGGCAAACTCCAAATAAAAAATTCTATTTTCTTTGAATAATTCCAATTTGGTAAATATATAGAATTAACATTAGATTCTCTGTATTTCCATACAAAATAAAATGTCATAATAATTACTGGTATTACTACACATGACATCATTCCTAAAGATAATAATATTAAATGATATTGTTTTTTTGCTATATCTCCTTGAGGATTTAATATTCCATTGGAGAAACCACTTAAACATATAGTTATAATTATTAACATAACTTTTTTAAAAACATGATTTTTTTTTATAAAATCCATGTTACACCTCAATAAGGAAAATTATGTAAGATTTTTGTATCAAGAATTTAATAAATTGTTAATATGAAAAAATTATATAAAATTTTTAATCATATTTTTATTTTAGTTGTTTATTCAATTAATTTATATATACAATAATTGTTATAATAAAATATCATCAAAAATTTTAAACAAAAATTAATAAATAAAATATATTTTATTATAATATTTAAATGTCAAAATAATTTATTAAAATGAAAAATATTAATAAATATTATTATATTTAAAAAATATAAAATAATTGAAATTAATAATAACTGTCAATAATCTATCATTAAAACTATATTTATTAACAATATAATAAAAATATGGTTTAATATAAAAAATTATATTCTCAATCAAAAATCAATATATAGATTCAAAAATTATTAATAATTAAAGATCTATATATTTAAATCATTTTATTTCAAGATATATATATTTTGGTCATATTTTATAAAAAACACAAATATAAATAAAAAATAAATTTATTATAACAAGAAAGATACGCAACTATGAATATTATTGAAATAAAAATTAAAAAATTAATTAAAGATACAATAAAAACTAACTTAATTAAAATATTGAATCATAGTGATCAACATCAAAAAAAAAATAAAAATATATTAATTACACATTTAACAATTATTATTGTAAGTCAATCATTTTTAAAACAATCATTATTAAACAGACATCGAACAATACAAAATATTATTCATAAAAATATTCAACCATATATTTATAGTATTTCACTATATACATATACTCAACAAGAATGGGAAAAAATTAATAAAAATATGATATATAATACAATATGTATACAAAAAAAATCATAATAAAATTGTTTTTTTGATTGATATTATTACGTAATAATATCAATCAAAAAAACAATTAATAAAATTAATTAGTAAAAATATCTATATATTGTCATCTAGACGATATATAAACTTATATATATAATAGAATGAAATTAAATTATAAAAACAACATTTTTTGATTTAATTAATTATAATTTTATCTAATCATATCTCATTCCTACTATATAAGTCATTTTTCTTGGAGTAAATAAAATGCATGTTGTAATAACAAAAAAAGAAGCTTGCAAACATTGCATGAAAATTACCATGTCATCAAAAATAATAAAAGAAAATATTAAAAAAAAACTTATAAAAATTCAAAAAGAAACTTCAATTAATGGTTTTAGAAAAGGAAAAGTGCCTTTATCTATTATCAAAACAAATCATATTAATGTAGTTGAAAATAATATAATTAAAGAATTAATGCAAAAAAAATTTTTAAAAACAATACAAAAAAATAATATCAATGTAATAGGAAAACCTATTTATACTATTAAAAAATATCAACCAGATTTAATATTTACTTATTTGATTGATTTTGAAACATATCCAGAATTTAATTTAAAATATCCAAAAATAAAAAATATTAAAAATTTATCAATAAAAATAACTGAAGAAGACATAAAAAAATTTATTGAAAATATTGAAAACAAAAAAAAAGAAATATGGAATACAGTTCAAAGACCTATCATAAAACAAGATTTAATTACAATAAACTATAAAATATCTATAGATAATAAAATAATACATAAATACACCAAAACAAATTTTAAATTTATTATTGGAAACAATTATTTATTACCGATAATAGAAAAAAAAATACTCAAAAACGAAAACAAAAACAAAATTATTATTGAAACAACATTCCCTAATTATCATTGTGACAATTTTATACAAGGAAAAACAGCAAAAATCAGTCTTGATATTCAAAAAGTAGAAGAAAAACAAAAATATTCATTAAAATCAATATCAAATAAAAAAACTAATAAAAATTATAATGACCAAGATTATATTAAATTTTACAATACTATTAAAAAACAAATGAATATTGATGCACAAACTATATCAAGAAATTATTTAAAAAAACAAATACAATATCATTTATTAAAAGAAAATTCAATTACAATACCATCTGTAATATTAGACCATGAAGTAATGAAATTAAAAAATGAAATCCATGCAATCTATAAAGAAAAAGGAGAACCAATTTTATTATCCACACTAAGCTATGAAGATTTGATTAATAACGCAAAAAATAAAGTCAAACTTAAATTGTTGTTTAAAAAAATAGCTGAAACAAATAACTGTACTGTTGATGAAACTATCATGAAAATATTAAAAAATAATTTGTTAGCAATTATGAAAAACAATAAAAAACTAAATCAATTATATTTAAATAATAATTTTATGAAAATTACTCAAAATTTAGCATTAGAAGAAACAATCTATAACTTTTTGCTAAAAAAACTTAATTTTGTTGAAAAAAAATGTAATTTTCAAGAAGCTTTAAAAAATACACTAAATGTTTATTTATAATCTTGAAAAACATATATTGATTAATAATATTATTATTACGTTATAAACATAATAGAAAAATAAAAATATTTAATATAGTTTATAAAATATTTTTAATTAAAAAATTAATAATTATTATGTTTATTTGTTCATTTAAAATCAAAATAAAAATTATGGAAAAAAATGTTTTATAATTACAAAATGAAAAAAAAAGAAAATAAACAAATGAATTTGATTCCTATAGTTGTAGAAAAAACTATTAGAGGAGAACGTTCTTATGATATTTTTTCAAGATTATTAAAAGAACGGATTATTTTTATTAATGGGAATATTGATGATGTATTATCTAACATAATTATTGCCCAATTATTATTCTTAGAATCCGAAAATTCTAAAAAAGACATTTATCTATATATTAACTCTCCAGGTGGTATTATTACTTCAGGTTTATCTATTTATGATACTATGCAATTTATCAAACCAGATGTCAGTACTATTTGTATTGGTCAAGCTTGCTCCATGGGTGCGTTTCTTCTTGCTTCTGGAACCAAAGAAAAAAGATTTTCATTACCAAATTCTCAAATTATGATTCATCAACCACTTGGTGGATATCAAGGACAAACTACTGATATTGAAATACATACTAAAGAAATAGTTAAAATAAAAAATAAAATTAATAAAATTCTATCTTTTCATACTAAAAAAGATCTCAGTCTAATAGAAAAAGATACTGAACGAGATTTCTTTTTTACAGCAGAAGAAGCTATTCAATATGGATTAATAGATAAAATACTCTATAAAAGATAAATAAATAAAAAATACAGCTATTAATAATATATAAAATTATTTAAGAGGTTTCTAATGTCAGATTATCAACAAGAGGATAACATAAAAATGTTATATTGTTCCTTTTGTAATAAAAATCAAAAAGAAGTAGAAAAAATGATAGCTGGTCCATCAGTATATATCTGTAACGAATGTATAAAATTATCTTATACTATAATCAACAATAATGTTATAGAAAATAATAAAAATAAAAATGAAAAAAATATACATTTTAATTTCACCCCAGAAAAAATTAAAAAACATTTAGATCAATATATTATAGGTCAAAATCAAGCAAAAAAAGTTCTTGCTGTTGCTGTATATAATCACTATAAAAAAATACATCATTTAAATAAAAACGAAGAAGAAGTAGAATTAGGTAAAAGTAACATTTTATTAATTGGACCCAGCGGTAGTGGAAAAACATTACTAGCTGAAACTTTATCAAAATTTTTAGATGTTCCATTTGCTATTGCTGATGCTACTAGTTTAACTGAAGCCGGATATGTTGGGGAAGATGTAGAAAACATTCTATTAAAACTATTACAAAAAAGTAATTTTAATGTTAAAAAAGCTGAATTAGGGATAATATACATAGATGAAATTGATAAAATAGCTAAAAAATCTGAAAATATTTCAATTACTCGAGATGTTTCTGGAGAAGGCGTACAACAAGCATTATTGAAATTAATAGAAGGCACAATAGCAACTGTTCCTCCTAAAGGAGGAAGAAAACATCCGAATCAAGAATGCATACAAATTAACACATCTAAAATACTATTTATTTGCGGAGGCACATTTTCAGAATTAAATCAAATTATCGAAAAACGAAACAATCAAAATACAAAAATTGGTTTTCAATCAAATTTGAATAATTCATATAAAAATCACAATAAAATTTTAACAAAAGTTATACCAGAAGATTTAATGAAACTTGGTTTAATTCCAGAATTTATTGGCAGATTGCCAATTCTTATCACACTTGAAGAATTAAATCAAGAATCGTTAATTAAAATTTTATCTCAACCAAAAAATGCCTTGATTAAACAATACCAAAAATTATTTGATTTAGAAGGTATTAAACTTAAATTTGATAATAATTCTCTTATTGAAATTTCAAAACAAGCAATTTCAAAAAAAATAGGTGCTCGAAGTTTACGTTCTATTTTAGAAATGATTTTATTAGAAACAATGTATAATTTACCTTCTTTATCTAATGTTAAAAAGGTATTAATTAATCAATCTGTTATAGCTGGTGAATCATTACCGATATTAATATACAAGAATGAAAAAAAATAAAATATTATCAATGAATTAAATTAAATAAATAATTCTATTTTATGAAATAAAAACATTACTCTTTTATCATCTTAATTTAATTAATATTAAATCTCAAATATCTATTCCGATATACTCCATTAATTATGGATATCAAAATATAAATAATTTATTTTGATATCTTATATTAAATGAAAAAACAAGAGAGAGATCTATGAATATTGAGCTTTCTAAACGCATTGAAATTCCTGTGTTACCATTAAGAGACGTAGTTGTATATCCATATATGGTAATTCCGTTATTTGTAGGTCGTGAAAAATCAATTAAATGTATTGAAGCAGCCATGACTCACGATAAAAAAATTATGCTAATAGCTCAAAAAGAAGCTACTACAGATGAACCGAATATAAATGATTTATTTAAAATAGGAACAATATCTTCCATTCTACAAATGTTGAAACTCCCTGATGGAACTGTAAAAGTTTTAGTTGAAGGATTACAAAGAGCTAATATTCAATTACTAATCAATAAAGGACAATATTTTTCTGCAGAAATAGAATATCTAAATTCTTCAAAAATCGAAGACAAAGAAAAAGAAATACTAATTTCAACTACAATTAACACATTTGAAAAATATGTAAAAAACAATAAAAAAACATCAATAGAAATATTAAATTCTATTCAAAATATTAAAAATGCTGAAAGATTAGCTGATACTATAGCCGCTAATATACCTTTAAAATTAATCAATAAACAATCTATTTTAGAAACATGTAATATTAACGAAAGACTTGAATATATTATGGCTATGATGGAAACAGAAATTGAATTATTATCAATTGAAAAAAAAATCAGAAATCGTGTAAAAAAACAAATGGAAAAAAGTCAAAGAGAATATTATCTTAATGAACAAATGAAAGCAATTCAAAGAGAATTAGGAGAAATGGATGAAATACCAGACGAACATGAATTATTAAAAAGAAAAATTAAATCTGCAAAAATGCCAAAAGAAGCTAAAGAAAAAACAGAATCTGAATTACAAAAATTAAAAATGATGTCATCAATATCTGCCGAAGCTACCGTTGTTCGTAGTTATATTGAATGGATGATACAAGTGCCATGGAATAAAAGAAGTAAAATAAAAAAAGATATCAACAAAGCAAAAAAAATATTAGATATTGATCATTATGGTCTTGAAAATGTAAAAGAAAGAATTTTAGAATATCTAGCAATTCAAAATAGAATCTCTAAAGTAAAAGGTCCCATCTTATGTTTAGTGGGACCACCAGGAGTAGGTAAAACTTCATTAGGTAAATCAATTGCTAAAGCAACAGGAAGAAAATATATCAGAATGGCTTTAGGAGGAATTAGAGACGAAGCAGAAATCAGAGGACACAGACGTACTTATATCGGTTCCATGCCAGGTAAACTAATTCAAAAATTATCAAAAATTGGAGTAAATAATCCTCTTTTTTTATTAGATGAAATTGATAAAATGTCTTGTGATATGAGAGTTGATCCAGTTTCAGCATTATTAGAAGTATTAGATCCTGAACAAAATGTTTCTTTTAATGACCATTATTTAGAAGTCGATTATGATTTATCAGATGTCATGTTTGTTGCTACTTCAAATTCAATGAATATACCAGCTCCATTATTAGATAGAATGGAAGTTATTAGACTTTCTGGTTATACTGAAGATGAAAAATTAAATATTGCTAAAGCACATTTAAAAAACAAACAAATTCATAGAAATGCCTTAAAATATGACGAATTAACTATAGAAGATAACGCTATTACTAGTATTATTCGTTATTACACAAGAGAAGCTGGTGTAAGAAATTTAGAAAGAGAAATATCCAAAATATGTCGTAAAACAGTAAAATCAATTTTATTAGATAAATCAATTAAACATATCCAAATTAATGAAAATAATTTAAAAAAATATTTAGGTGTTAAACGTTTTGATTATGGAAAAACAGAAAACAAAAATCAAATAGGACAAGTGATTGGGTTAGCATGGACAGAAGTAGGAGGTGATTTGCTGACTATTGAAGCTGCATGTATCTCAGGAAAAGGTAAATTAACTTATACCGGTTCATTAGGAGAAGTAATGCAAGAATCAATTCAAGCTGCATTAACAGTAGTTAGATCTCAATCAAAAAAATTAAAAATCAAACAAAATTTTTATGAAAAACATGACATTCATATTCATGTACCAGAAGGAGCTACTCCAAAAGACGGACCTAGTGCAGGTATCGCAATGTGTACGGCTATAGTATCTTGTTTTACAAATAATCCTGTTCAATCTAATATTGCCATGACAGGAGAAATTACATTAAGAGGTCAAATACTACCTATTGGTGGACTAAAAGAAAAATTATTAGCTGCCCATAGAGGAGGTGTAAAACAAGTTTTAATTCCTAAAAAAAATCAACGCGATTTAGAAGAAATACCAAAAAATATTCTATCTGGTTTACATATACATCCAGTAAAACATATCAAAGAAGTATTATTAATAGCATTAAAACACAATCCATACACTACAGTAAATTAAATATTTTTATTAAAAATATAATATTTTTTTTAATTGGTTGGGAAAAATTTTCCAGCCAATTAAATCCATTAAAACATAAATTATGTATGTTTTATATAACTATATTATGCATAAAATTTAAAATATATAGTTTCGATTATAAAAATTATAAAAATGGCATTTTAATATGATTAAATATTTTAACATATTCTCAAAAAAAATTATTTTAAAAATTATTTTAATAATAATATTAATATCCATCATATGTAATAATATTAAAAATTACCAATACAAAACAACAAAAATATACGCAGCAAAAGTAAATAATGAAATCATTAGCTATCAACAAATAAAATACATATATATGTTAACTGAAAAACAACAAAAAAAAGAACTAGGGAGGGGATTTTCAAAAATAATTAATACAAAAAAAAATCAAGAAATTACTTATAATACAATTTTAAAAAATATGATTAATGAAATAATTTTAAAACAATATGCAATAAAATTAGGATTTGATATATCTAATAAAGATATTAAAAAAATAATTTCTAAAATACCTTATTTTCAAAAAAATAATAAATTTAATTATAATTTATATCTTGAAAAATTAAAAAATATAGGAACTAATAGTTATGAATACGAAAATAACTTAAAACAATACAAAATAAAAGAACAAATCATGCAAAAAATTACTGATAGTGATTTTACATTAAAACATGAAAATAATTTTTTTATAAAATTATTATCAGAAAAAAGAATGATTAAAAATATACATATCAAAATGAAAAACTTATTTAAAAAACAAAAAATCAATAATCAAAAATGTTATGAATATTTTCAAAAATATTCGAATTTATTTATTTTACCTGAAAAATTCAAAATAGATTATATCAAAATTAAAATGAATAAAATACCTATTCATGTCAATAATATAGAAATAAAAAATTGGTATTTTAAAAATATTAAAAAATATATAAATCCAGAAAGTAAAAAATATAGTATGATACAAACTAATTCATTAGAAGAATCTCAAAAAATATTATCCTATTTAAAAAAAAATAAAAAATTTTTTTATTTAGCAAAAAAATATTCTATTGATCCTATATCATCAATATCAGGAGGTAATATAGGATGGATCAAAATTAATCATGAAACACCAGAAATAAAAAAAATAAAATTAAATAAAATTAATCAAATTTCTCCAATTATTAAATCAAAAATTGGATATTTAATATTCCAATTAAATCAAATTCACTCTAGTTCTATTAAACCATTATCTGAAGTTAAAAATACTATCTTTAAAATAATAAAACGAAAAAAACAAATTTTAAAAAAACAATATATCAAAAAATTAATTAATCATGATCATTATAAAAAATTAGAAAAAATATCAAAAAAAATATATACAAACACAAGAATAAATAATATTCAAACAAATTGGTTTAGTAAAGATTTTAATGTTTACAATAATGAAAAAAAAGATATAATTCAATATATTTTTAATACAAAAAAAGATAAGAATAAAAATAACATAAATCAAAATATTCAATTAATAAACATCAATGACAATATTATTTATCTTATTAAAATTCAAAAATATATTCAAAAACAAAAAATAAAATTTAAGAATGTAAAAAATGACATCCAATCTATTTTACAATATCAAAAAAATAGAAAAGAAATTTTTAAAATAAGCAAAAAAATTATTTTAGAAATTAATAAAAATGAAAGAAAAACGATTAAAAAATATCAATTAATTGTTGAAAAACCAATAATAATTCATAGAAATAATCAAAATGATCTTTCTAATTTAGTTTTTAAACTAAATTATCCTCACCAAGAAAAAAAAATTTTTACCTTAAAAGAAAAAAAAAATGGAGATGTAGTAATAATATCATTATATAAAATTATTAATAATAATATAAATAGTCAAGAAAAAAAAATGATTACAAGTTATTTAAATCAATATCAAAAAACAATAATATTAAAAAATTTCTTACTTAATCTCAAAAAAACATCAGATATAAAATATGGCAATCAAAAATTTTTTAAATGATTTTTACAATAAAAAATATTAAACATTAAAATATATTTTTTAATATAATGAAAATATCAATAAACATTTAACAGAATTAAAACTTTTATTGATGCAAATTAATTTTTAAAACAAAAATATTTAAATATTTTTTAAATAATATTCTAAAAAATAAAAAACAAAAATATATTGAATAAAAAAATAATATTTTCAAATTTAAAAAACTATAATTTTTATGATAATACATTTTTTAAACATTTGTTTTTTAATAAAAGTTCAATTCATAATTACAATTCTTATTTTTAAAGATTTTTATTTATAAAAACAACTATTATATCGATAAAAATAAAAAATAAAAATAATAATCAAAAATAATAATAACATCACATTAAATTATTTAAATTGTAGGAATCCTTGTGCAACTATTTAGACAATTAAAATGGTATTTTATAAAAGAATGGAAAAGATATTTAGGATCAATTTCTTTATTAATAATAATTTCTATTTTACAACTATTACCCCCAAAATTAGTAGGAATTATTGTAGATATAGTAATGCAACCAAAAATCCATAATCATAAAAACACAATAATATGGATCATAATAATGTTTTTTACTGCATTAGCAGTATATATACTACGTTATATATGGAGAATACTATTATTCGGGGCTTCATATCAACTAGCTGTTGAATTAAGAATTAAATTTTATTCCTGTTTAAGTAAACAAGAATCAGTTTTTTATTTAAAAAACAGAACTGGTGATCTGATGGCAAGAGGAATTAATGACGTCGATAAAGTTGTTTTTGCAGCCGGAGAAGGAGTTTTAACTTTAGTAGACTCATTAGTCATGGGTTGTTCAGTATTACTTGTTATGAGTCATCAAATTAATTTTCAATTAACCATGATTTCTTTACTTCCAATGCCTATAATGGCAATATTAATCAATAGATATGGAAAACAATTACATCAATATTTTAAACAAGCCCAAGCAGCATTTTCATCTCTCAATAATCAAGCTCAAGAAAGTTTAACAAGCATTAGAATGATAAGAGCTTTTGGATTAGAAAAACATCAATCAAAAAAATTTTTTTATACAGCAAATGAAGCTGGTAAAAAAAATATGAAAGTTGCTAAAATAGATGCTAAATTTGATCCAACCATACATTTATCTATTGCTTTTTCTAATTTACTAGCTATTACTTTTGGAGGATGGTTGGTATGGCATGGAAAAATTAGTTTAGGTCAATTAACAAGTTTTATTATGTATTTAGGATTGATGATATGGCCTATGTTAGCATTTGCATGGATGTTTAATATTGTAGAACGAGGGAGTGCTGCTTGGGATCGTATACAATCAGTCTTAAAACAAAACAAAAATATTTATAATGGAAAAATAAATGTTCCTAAAAAATCCGGTGATCTAGAAATACAAATAGAAAAATTTTATTATCCAGAAAATATTAATATTTGTTTAAAAAAAATTAATATTTCTATCAAACCTGGTCATAAAATCGGTATTTGTGGACCTACTGGATCTGGAAAAAGCACTTTAATTAGATTAATTCAAAAAAATTTTAATATTTCTCAAGGTAAAATTCTTTATCATAATTGTTCTTTGTCTAATTTCAAAATAAAACAATGGAGAAAGAAATTAGCTGTTGTTAATCAAACTACTTTTTTGTTTTCAGATAGTATATCTAATAATATTGCTTTTGGAAAACCAGATGCTACTCAAAAAGAAATAGAAGAAGTAGCAAAAATCTCTTATGTTCATAAAGATATTATCAGATTACAAAATGGATATAAAACAAAAGTAGGAGAAAAAGGAGTAATGTTATCAGGAGGACAAAAGCAAAGAATTTCTATTGCAAGAGCATTGTTATTAAGATCAGAATTTTTAATATTAGATGATGCTCTGTCTTCTATTGATGCATATACTGAAAATAAAATTTTAAATAATTTACAATTATGGAATAAAAACCAACATACAATAATACTTACAGCTCATCGATTATCAGCATTATCCAAAATGAATGAAATTATTGTAATGAAAAATGGTTCAATTAATCAAAGAGGATCACATAATGATCTAATGAGAGAAAAAAATTGGTATAGCGATACATATTTATATCAAGAATTACAAAAAAATCTGAATAATAAAAAATAAAAGGATAATTAAATTATGGCTAATTTGATAAAATTTTGGCCTATACTTAAACGTTTGCTAAAATATGGAATACCTTGGAAAAAATTGTTATTTTTAGCTAGTATATTACTATTAATCGCATCCATTGCTGAAGTTTTAGGACCAATACTAATTAGTTATTTTATTCATCATATTTTAGAAAAACAATGTTTTAATATAAAAAAAATATTATCTATTATAATTTATTTTATAGCATTACAAATTATTTCAATATCTTTACATTATCTTCAAACAATTTTATTTAGTAAAATAGCTATTAATATAGTACAAAAATTAAGATCTGAAGTAATAAATGCTGCATTAAAACAACCTATGTCTATTTTTGATACACAACAAATCGGACAAATTATATCAAAAGTTACCAATGATACAGAAGTAATAAAAGAACTATATGACACTGTCATAGTAACATTTTTTCGTAGTATAACGTTAATTAGTGTGATACTTGTAGCTATGTTTACTTTAGAATGGCGTATGGCATTAATTTCGATTACTATTTTCCCATTTATTATTGTTGTAATGATTATTTATCAACATTACAGTATACCTATTTTGAGAAATATTCGTTATAATTTAGCTAATATTAATAATAAATTCAATGAAATTATTAATGGAATGGATGTTATACAACAATTTTCACAACAAACAAGATTTAAAAAATCAATACAGAATACATGCCAAGAACATTATAATGCTAGAATGAAAACTTTAAAGTTAGATGGGTTTTTACTTAGACCTCTTTTAAGTTTATATTCAGCAATTATTTTATCAAGTTTAATGATTTTATTTAGTGTATTTCCAATGAATTTTTTTGAAGTAGGCGTACTATATGCATTTATAAATTATTTAGGTCGTTTAAATGAGCCATTAGTGGCTATCACTACTCAACAATCTATTTTACAACAAGCAATAGTTGCTGGAGAAAGAATATTTGAACTCATTGATGCACCTCAAGAATATTATGGACATGATGAAATTCCTTTAAAAAGTGGACAAATTGAAATAAAAAATTTAAATTTTAAATATCAAAAAGACTCAATAAATAACATATTAAATAATATTAATATAAAAATACCATCAAAAAGTTTTTTTGCATTTGTAGGTTACACTGGAAGCGGGAAAAGTACTTTAGCTAATATTCTAATGAAATATTATCCTATTGAAGAAGGAGAAATTTATTTCGATAATAGACCTTTATATTCATTAAGTCATAAGTTATTAAGAAATAGCATCAGCATGGTCCAACAAGATCCTATAATTCTTGCTGATACTTTTATGTCTAATATTACATTAGGTAAAAATGTATCAGAAGAAACCGTATGGAAAATATTAGAAAAAGTAAAATTAGCTAATTTAGCTAAATCAATGAAAAATGGTATTCATTCTTTATTAGGTGAACAAGGAAATAATCTATCTGCCGGTCAAAAACAATTATTAGCTATTGCTAGAATATTAATATTACATCCAAAAATTTTAATATTAGATGAAGCTACCTCTAATATAGATTCCGAAACAGAACAAGCTATTCAAAAAACAATTTCATTTATTCAAAAAAAAAGCACTTTAATTGTGATAGCACATAGATTATCTACTATTATAGAAGCAGATAAAATTATTGTTTTTGAAAAAGGAAATGTAATTGAATCAGGAACACATCAGCAATTAATTTCAATAAAAGGAAAATATTGGCAAATGTATAAATTACAATTAAACCAAAAAAATTAATAATAATTACTATAATAAATTTTTTATTTTTAATTTGTTCTGTTAGTTCTATTAGTACCTGCTTTATTTAATTTGGCTGCTTTTTTCCAAATCTGACCAGATAATTAAATTAACATTACTATGTTACTAACAGAACAAATATATTAAAAATTATACTTTCAAAAATAATCATAACATAATTATAAAAAAATATAAATATTATTTATATAAATTGTATTGAATTAGTATTTTAAAACATATTAATTTATAATATGATAATATATTAATAAATGAATTAAAATATATTAATATATGAAATATCAAGTATTAGCAAGAAAATGGAGACCACAAAATTTAGATCAAATAGCTGGTCAAAAAAATATAATTCAAGCTATTAAAAATAGTTTTATTTTAAACAGAATTCATCATGCTTGGTTATTATATGGAATGAGAGGTACTGGAAAAACCAGTATTGCTAGAATATTAGCTAAAATTCTTAATTGTAAAAATAAAAATAATGAAATAGCATGTAGAATATGTACAAATTGTAAAAATATAGAAAAAGGTACGTTTTTAGATCTGATAGAAGTAGATGCTGCTTCAAGAACGAAAGTAGAAGATATGAAAGACCTACTAAAAAATATACAATATTTACCTATAGAAGGTCAATTAAAAATTTATTTAATTGATGAAGTGCATATGTTATCAAGACATAGTTTTAATGCTTTACTAAATTATATTGAAGAACCACCAATACATGTAAAATTTATTTTAGCTACAACAAATATAGAAAAAGTTCCTAAAACTATTATTTCTAGATGTTTGCAATTAAATTTAAAACCAATTAAAGAATTAGAAATAATTGATAAAATTAAATATATTTTAAAAAAAGAAAAAATTAATTTTGAAGAACATGCTATTAAATATATTGCAAGAGTTTCAGAAGGTAGTTTAAGAGATGCATTAAGTTTAACTGAACATGCTATATTAATCGGGAAAGGAATGATTTCAGTTCAATTAATATTAGTTATAACAGGTTCACTTCATGATCATCAATCTATAAAAATTATTACCGCATTATTAAACAATCATACTGTATCTATTACATATATATTTAAAAAAATTAATCAATTAAATATAGAATGGGATCAAATTTTATTAAATATATTAAGAATTTTACATCAAATAGCTATGATACAATCTTTTCAATCTACTTGGGACAATTATGAATTTAGTAAAACAAATCATAATCAACTGATATATTTAGCAAAATCTATATCACCTCTATTGATTCATAAAAGTTATCAAGAATTGTTATTAGGAAGAAAAGAATTACCATTTGCACCAAATTCAAAAATAGGTGTTGAAATGTCTTTATTACGTTTAATCAATATTGCTAAAAAATACAACAAAACAAAAATCAAACAAAATATTGAAATTAAAAATAACAATATCAAATAAAAATAAAAATAACCGATATCCAATTAAATAAAATGCAACAATATTAATTTTATAAATATAAAAAGTATATTCCAATAATAATATAAATTTTTATAATAAAAATTATATTATTAATTGATATTAAAAATAATCAATAACATAAATATTTTTAAAAAAATTAATAACAAAGATCATAAAACAATATTAAATACATTTTAAATATTTTATATTTATCATAATTAATTTTTACTACAAAGGTGAAAAAATGTTTAATAAAAATGGATTCGGTAATCTAATGCAAGAAGCAGAAAAAATGCAAGAAAAAATAGAACAAGCACAAAAAGAAATTTCTTTAATGGAAGTTACAGGAGAATCAGGAGCTGGTTTAATAAAAATAACCATTAATGGTTCATATAACTGCACACAAGTAAAAATAGATCCTAGTTTACTTATTGATGATATTGAAATATTAGAAGATCTTGCTGCAGCTGCTTTTAATGATGCTTCAAGAAGAATTAACGAAGCAAAAAAAAAGAAAATGGAAACAGTATCTACAGGAATGACTCTTCCTTCTGGGTTTAATATACCTACATAATTAAAATAAATAAAATCTATATATTTAAATATATAAAAAATGTAATTAAATATTAGAAAATTATTTTAAAAATATAAATTAATAAAACATAAAATATATATTTTTGAATAAAAAAATACAAAAAATATCATTAATAACTTATTATTTAAAAAATAAAAAATTTATATTTATTCTCAAGGATTAATAAATGAATATTAACAAAAAAACTACATATAATTTTCAATCAGAATCAAAACAATTATTAAATCTAATGATTCATTCTTTATATTCCAATAAAGAAATTTTTATTAGAGAATTAATTTCTAATGCTGCTGATTCTATAGAAAAACTAAATTTTTATTCTATTTCTCAACCAAATTTATTTGAAAATGATCCAAATAATAAAATACAAATTTCAATTAAAGAAAAAGAGAAAATGTTAATTATTAGTGACAATGGAATAGGTATGAAATATCAAGAAGTTATTGATAATCTAGGAACTATTGCAAAATCAGGAACTAAAATATTTTTAGAATCTATAGAAAAAATTACAAAAAAAGATAATAAACTAATAGGAAAATTTGGAGTAGGATTTTATTCAGTATTTATTGTCTCTAAAAAAGTTTCTGTTTCTACTCGATATGCCGGTATGCCTATAGATCAAGCAGTATTATGGGAATCATCTGGAGAAGGAGAATTTACTGTATCACTAATTAAAAAAGAAACTAGAGGAACAGAAATAAAGCTATATCTTAAACCAGAAGAAGAAGATTTTCTACAATCATGGAAAATTAAAAATATTATTAACAAATACACCGATCATATTAGTATTCCTATAGAAATAGAATCATTTGATCCAAAAAGTAAAATATATTCTTGGGAAAAAATAAATAAAGCATCAGCATTATGGACAATCAAAAAAAATAATATTAATGAACAACAATATAAAGATTTTTATAAACAAATTACAAATGAAGACAATGAACCATTAACATGGAGTCATAATCAAGTTGAAGGGAAAATAGAATACATTAGTTTAATTTATATTCCTTCAAAATCTACATGGGATTTATGGAATAAAGAAAATAAACATGGTTTAAAATTATACATTAAACGTATTTATATTATGGATAATGCTGAACAATTTCTTCCTAATTACCTTAGATTTATTAAAGGTATTATTGATTCTAATGATTTACCATTAAATATTTCTAGAGAAATATTACAAGAAAATAAAATTAGTCAAAAACTCAAAACATCTATTACTAAAAAAATATTACTAATGTTAGAAAAATTGTCAAATCAAGATAATGAAAAATATAAAATTTTTTGGAAAGAATTTGGTTTAGTTTTTAAAGAAGGACCAGCAGAAGATCAAGAAAATAAAGAAATGATACTTAATTTATTAAGATTTACATCAATTAAATTAAACCATAAAGAACAAACATTATCATTGAAAGATTATGTAAAAAATATGTTACCGGAACAAGAAAAAATTTATTTTATTACTGCTGATAATTATGATTCAGCATATAGTAGTCCTCATTTAGAATTATTTAAACAAAAAAATATAGATGTTCTACTGTTGTCTGATCGTATTGATGAATGGATGATGAATTATATTACAGAATTTCAAGGAAAAAAATTTCAATCAGTGAGTACTACAGATAATTCAATTGATAAATTAACTAATAAAAATTCTATAGAAAACAAAGATAATAAAAATGAAATATTGTTATTTATAAAAAAAATAAAAACCATATTAGGAAATCAAATTAAAGATGTTCGATTAACTTATCGATTGACTAATACCCCTGCTATAGTAGTAACTGATGCTAATGCTATGACAACACAAATGGCAAAATTATTTTTAGCAGCTGGTCAAACAGTAAATCCTATACAATACATATTAGAAATCAATCCAGATCATAAATTCATTCAAAAAATTATTAATATTAAAGATGATACAATTAAAGATTGGATTCAATTACTTTTAGAACAAGCATTACTTGCAGAAAAAGGAACATTAGAAAACCCTAATAAATTTATTAGTTTAATGAACAATTTATTTTTAAATAATTAATAATAAAAATAACTAAAAAATAAAAAATAGTTCATTATTTAAAATATTGAACTATTAAATAAATTTCAAAACAAATAACAAGTTGATTGAATTATAGTAATAATTTAATCAACTTGTTTAAATATTTTTAAAGGATATTTTATGAAAATAATTTTAATAGGAGCTCCAGGAACAGGAAAAGGAACACAATCAAACTTTATTCAAAAAATATATAACATACCAAAAATATCCACAGGAGATTTATTAAGGAAAATTTCAATCAAAAACAATAAAAAAAATGATAGTGCAATATTCGATCAATTAAAAAAAGGAAAACTTATTAATGATAATATTATTATAGACTTAATAATCAAAAGAATTAATAAAAAAGATTGCAAAAATGGTTTTTTACTAGATGGATTTCCAAGAACTATTATTCAAGCAACAAATATAGAAAAAAATAACATAAAAATAGATCATGTAATTTACTTTTGGTTGCCCGAAAAATTAATTATAGATAGAATTATAGGTAGACAAATACATATTGCGTCTGGTAGAATTTATCATGAAAAATTAAATCCACCTAAAAGAAAAGGAATAGATGATATTACTGGAGAAAAATTAATAACTAGATTAGACGATTGTAAAAATACTATTAAAAAAAGAATAGAAGAATATAATATATTCACTGCTCCTCTAATACAATATTATATTGAAAAATTTAATCAAAATAAAATAATATTTAACAAAATAGACTGTAGAGATTCTATTTTTGATATAAAAATAAAAATAAATAATATATTAAAATAATAAAAATAAATATAAAAAATATATTGCGTTCTATAGGATTCGAACCTATGACCTACGGCTTAGAAGGCCGTTGCTCTATCCAACTGAGCTAAGAACGCTTTCTTAAAAATAAAAATATAGTATACTTCTTAAATATAATACAGGTCAATATTATTTTGATTTTTTTAAATTGATAAAAGATTAATTATATTTTTAAATATATTAATCAAATCTTACAAACAGGAAATAAAGAAATTTATTATGAAATCAAAAATTATAAATGGAAGTTTAATAGCAAATCAAATCAATTCTAATATAAAAAAAAGAATACAAAAAATAATCAAAAATGGAAAAAGACATCCAGGTTTAGCGATTATCTTTATTGGTGATAATATTGCATCTGAAATTTATATTAAAAAAAAAGAAAAATTATGTCATGAAGTCGGTATAAAATCTACTATTATACATATCCGAGAAAACATTACTGAAAAAAAAATATTATCTAATATTCATCAATTAAATGAAGATGAAAATATTGACGGAATTTTAATACAATTACCTATTCCAAAAAATATCAATCCTATTAAATTACTCAGTCAAATTAATATCAATAAAGACGTAGATGGATTACATCCATATAATACTGGACTTTTATGCCAACGTTCCCCTCGATTACGTTCATGTACTCCATATGGTATCATTACTTTGCTAAAAAAATATCATATAAACACTTATGGATTACATGCAGTTATAATAGGAGCATCTAATATTGTTGGAAGACCAATGAGTATGGAATTACTTTTAGTTGGATGCACTATTACTGTTACTCATAAATTTACTAAAAATTTAAAAAATCACGTAAGAAATGCAGATCTATTAATAGTTGCAGTAGGGATTCCAAATTTTATTAATGGAAAATGGATTAAAAAAGGTGCAATTGTTATTGATGTTGGAATTAATAGATTAAAAAATGGTAAAGTTGTAGGAGATATCAATTTTGATTCTGCTATTATTAATGCTTCTTATATTACTCCTGTTCCAGGAGGAGTCGGACCAATGACAGTTTCAATATTATTAAAAAATACATTGCAATCTTATGAAAATAAAAAATACCTTTATTAAAATTACTGTTTTATTAAAAATAATATTTTTAAATTTAATTATTTTATAACATTCCAAATAGTACCATTAACCGTATCTTCAACATAGACACCAAGGGAAACCAATTTTTTTCTTAAAATATCCGCTTTTTTCCAATTATTTTGAATTCTATATTTTTTTCGTAATTCAATTAAAAATTCTATATGATGAAAATCATAATCATATTTTTTTAAATCATTATGAAAAAAATATTTTTTATAATCTAAATTAAAACCTAAAATTTTACCTAAAATACGTAATTTTAATGCAAAAAAATTAACTTTTTCTAATTTTATATCAATAAATTTATAATAATTTATTTTTTTTGCTAAATGTAATAAAATTTTTAAGGCTGAAGGTGTATTAAAATCATCTTGCATAAAATTATGAAAATCCAATTCATATTTTGTTTGTGTTTTTTGAGAAGATATATAATTATTATCGGTATTATTTAAAGCAAAATAAATTTTTCTTAAACACAATTCTGCATGTTTTAAATTTTTTTCATTATAATATAAAGGACTTCTATAATGAGTAGAAAGACAAAAATAACGAATAGTTTCTCCATTAAATTTTTTAAATAAATCATTTAAAGTAAAAATATTATTTAAAGATTTAGACATTTTAAGATTGTTTAATACCAACATCCCTGAATGTATCCAATAATTTATAAATGATTTTTTATTATAACAAATAGACTGTGCTCTTTCATTTTCATGATGAGGAAATAAAAGATCAATTCCTCCACCATGAATATCAAATTTAGAATCTAAAAATTTATTGGCAATTGCTGAACATTCAATATGCCAACCAGGACGACCTTTACCCCATGGAGAATCCCAAAATGGTTCTGATAAATTATATACTTTCCATAAAACAAAATCTTTTTTATTTTTTTTATAATCTGAATCTAAAGATGAATAAGTGTTAGATTTTATTTTTGTTAAAAATTGATTAGATAAAATTCCATAATCCAAATAACTATCAACGGAAAAAAATACATCACCGTTTTGACCAATATAAGCATGATTATTGTTAATTAATCCAATAATCATATTAATAATATATTCAATTGAATGTGTTACACGCGGTTCAATATCAGGTGGCAAGATATTTAATTTTTTAAAATTATCATGCATGGATGAAATTATACGATTAGTTAATTCTGAAAAATTTTCTTTATTTATTATAGATTGATTAATAATTTTATCATCAATATCAGTAATATTACGTACATAATATACTGTATAACCACATTCCTGTAAATATCGAATAATACAATCAAAAACTAAAAAAGTTCTACCATGTCCAAGATGGCAATTATCATATACAGTTACTCCACAAACATATATGCTAACTTTTTTTTCTACAATTGATCTAAATATTTCTTTTTTTCTAGTTAACGTATTAAAAATCTTTAACATGAAAAATCTCCATGAACATTTATATATATATTAAATATATAATTATTAAATAATTCATTATTGATCAAAAATTAATTTATTATAAAAATATTATTTAGATTAATTAAAATAATATTCATAAATAAAAAAAAATAATATATAATTTATCAACATAAAATATATATTATTTTTTTTTATTTATGAATATTATTTTAATTAATCTAAATAATATTTTTATAATAAATTAACAAAATCCGAATAATTAAATTAAGAATATCAATTATTTAAAAATTAGAAGGTAAATAATGAGAAAAAAACTACAAGAAATGTTAACATTTCCTTGTTATTTTACATATAAAATAATTGGACTTTCTCGTCCTGAATTAATTGACCAAATTATAAGAGTTGTACAACTATGTATACCTGGAGATTACGTTCCTCAAGTAAAGTCTAGTAATAAAGGAAATTATTTATCTATTTCAATTACTATTTGTGCAAATGATTTTACACAAATTGAACAATTATATAATGAAATTAGTCAAATTAGTATGGTTAGAATGGTTTTTTAAAATTTTTATATACAATTGATTGTATAATAACAAATATAGAAATTTATTGTAAAATATTAAAAAAAAATATTATTCATTTTCAATAAAATATTATTAATTTGATTGAAATATATTTATTAATAAAATAAAAAATCAATCATTATTCCAAAATATATTTTTTTAGAGCATGTAGAATAAAAATTCCTACACGCTCTACTGCTATAAAAATATAAAACTAAAAAATAAAATCTAAGACTACAAAAAATTATAAACTAATAACATTAGCAGCTGATGGACCTTTAGCGCCTTCAGTAATTTCAAATTCAACACTTTGACCTTCAGTTAAAGTTTTAAATCCATTACTTTGGATTGCTGAAAAATGAACAAAAACATCTTTACTTCCATCTTCAGGAGTGATAAATCCAAAACCTTTAGACTCATTAAACCACTTAACATTACCTTTAATCTTAGACATCTATTATTACCTTACATGAAAATATATACTATACTTAAACAATAAGTTAGTAAATTAAATATAGTGATTGTGTTAAAAAATGATTTTTTAAAAATAAAAAATTTTCTAATATAAAAAAAAATAAAAATATTAATTTTATATAAAAATATTTTAAACAAATAATGTTTTTTAAATTAGAATTTTATAATTTTTAATAAAAGAATAACAATGTTATTGTATTATTTTTAATAATATAAATTTTAAAAAATTTAATAAATTTAATACATAAAAAATAACATTATAATAAAAATAGGAAAGAGATTTTTAATGCCTGGTAATTTCCTACTCTCACACAGGGAGACCCTGCACTACCATCGGCGTAAAAATGTTTCACTTCTGAGTTCGGAATGGGATCAGGTGGTACCATATTGCTATTATCACCAGGCAAATTATATTTTATTTTATATATTGTAATTTGTCAACAAGATTATTTATATTTATTATTTATCAAAACACCTCTGGTGTTGTAAGGTTAAGCCTCTCGGGTCATTAGTACTAGTTAGCTAAACATATTACTATGCGTACACATCTAGCCTATCAACGTCGTAGTCTTCAACGTCCCTTCAGATGACAATAAATTATTGTCCAGGGAAGATTAATCTTGGGGCAAGTTTCGTGTTTAGATGCTTTCAGCACTTATCTTTTCCGCATTTAGCTACCGGGCAATGCCATTGGCATGACAACCCGAACACCAGTGATGCGTCCACTTCGGTCCTCTCGTACTAGAAGCAGCCCCCCTCAATCTTCCTACGCCCACGGCAGATAGGGACCGAACTGTCTCACGACGTTCTAAACCCAGCTCGCGTACCACTTTAAATGGCGAACAGCCATACCCTTGGGACCTGCTTCAGCCCCAGGATGTGATGAGCCGACATCGAGGTGCCAAACACCGCCGTCGATATGAACTCTTGGGCGGTATCAGCCTGTTATCCCCGGAGTACCTTTTATTTGTTGAGCGATGGCCATTCCATGCAGAACCACCGGATCACTAAGACCTGCTTTCGCATCTGCTCGCATTATCACGCTTGCAGTTAAACTGGCTTATGCCTTTGCACTAACCTCACGATGTCCGACCGTAATTAGCCAATCTTTGTACTCCTCCGTTACTCTTTGGGAGGAGACCGCCCCAGTCAAACTACCCACCAGACACTGTTTCCATACCGGATAACGGTACTAGATTAGAATTTTAAACTGTAAAGGGTGGTATTTCAAGGATGGCTCCACTATACCTAGCGATTTAGTTTCATAGCCTCCCACCTATCCTACACATTAAAGATCAAAATTCAGTGTCAAGCTATAGTAAAGGTTCACGGGGTCTTTCCGTCTTGCCGCGGGTATACTGCATCTTCACAGCAATTTCAATTTCACTAAGTCCCGGGTGGAGACAGCCTGGCCATCATTACGCCATTCGTGCAGGTCGGAACTTACCCGACAAGGAATTTCGCTACCTTAGGACCGTTATAGTTACGGCCGCCGTTTACCGGGGCTTCATTCCAAAGCTTCAGGTTACCCTTGACTTCTTCGATTAACCTTCCGGCACCGGGCAGGCGTCACACCGTATACTTCCACTTTCATGTTTGCACAGTGCTGTGTTTTTAATAAACAGTTGCAGCCAGCTGGTATCTTCGACTAATTTCAGCTTTAGGAGTAAATCCTATTACTTACATATTAGCGTGCCTTCTCCCGAAGTTACGGCACTATTTTGCCTAGTTCCTTCACCCGGGTTCTCTTAAGCGCCTTAGTATTCTCTACCCAACTACCTGTGTCGGTTTAGGGTACGATTTAATGTTACCTGATGCTTAGAGGATTTTCTTGGAAGCGTGGTGTTGATTACTTCATCACCGTAATGATTCGTCATCATGCCTCAGATTAAAAATGATCGGATTTTCCTAATCATTATACCTACACATTTAAACCAGGACAACCGTCGCCTGGATAATCTAACCTTCTCCGTCCCCCCGTCGCAGTAACACCAAGCACAGGAATATTAACCTGTTGTCCATCGACTACGCCTTTCGACCTCGCCTTAGGTGTCGGCTTACCCTGTCCCGATTAACGTTGGACAGGAACCCTTAGTCTTTCGGCGAGCAGGTTTTTCACCTGCTTTATCGTTACTCATGTCAGCATTCGCACTTCTGATACCTCCAAAATACTTCTCAATATTTCTTCTTTGGCTTACAGAACGCTCCCCTACCCAATTAAAAATATTTAATTGCCGCAGCTTCGGTGCATAGTTTGAGCCCCGTTACATCTTCCGCGCAGGCCGACTAGACCAGTGAGCTATTACGCTTTCTTTAAATGATGGCTGCTTCTAAGCCAACATCCTGGCTGTTTATGCCTTCCCACATCGTTTCCCACTTAACTATGACTTTGGGACCTTAGCTGGCGGTCTGGGTTGTTTCCCTCTCCACAACGAACGTTAGCACCCGCTGTGTGTCTCCCGTGATAACATTCTACGGTATTCGGAGTTTGCATCGGATTGGTAAGCCGGGATGGCCCCCTAACCGGAACAGTGCTCTACCCCCGTAGATGAATTCACGAGGCGCTACCTAAATAGCTTTCGGGGAGAACCAGCTATCTCCCGGTTTGATTGGCCTTTCACCCCTAACCATAGGTCATCCGCTGATTTTTCAACATCAGTCGGTTCGGTCCTCCAGTTGGTTTTACCCAACCTTCAACCTGCCCGTGGCTAGATCACCGGGTTTCGGGTCTGTATCTTGAAACTAAATTTCGCCTATTTAGGACTCGGTTTCCCTACGGCTCCCCTATTCGGTTAACCTTGCTACAAAATACAAGTCGCTGACCCATTATACAAAAGGTACGCAGTCACTTTAAAAAAACAAAGCTCCCACTGCTTGTACGTACACGGTTTCAGGATCTATTTCACTCCCCTAACCGGGGTTCTTTTCGCCTTTCCCTTACGGTACTAGTTCACTATCGGTCAGTCAGGAGTATTTAGCCTTGGAGGATGGTCCCCCCATCTTCAGACAAGATTTCTCGTGTCTCGCCCTACTTTTTGAATTCACAATATAAATTTTTTCGTATACTGGGCTATCACCATGTATCGCTGAATTTTCCAAATCATTCTACTAAAACGTATATTGATATAAATTCTAGGCTGCTCCCCTTTCGCTCGCCACTACTTAGGGAATCTCAATTGATTTCTTTTCCTCAAGATACTTAGATGTTTCAGTTCTCTTGGTTTGCTTTACTAACCTATGAATTCAGTATAGTAATGATACTTTGTTAAGTATCGGGTTTCCCCATTCGGATACCACCGGTTATAACGTTTCTTATCAACTTACCGATGATTTTCGCAGATTAGCACGTCCTTCATCGCCTCTGACTGCCAAGGCATTCACCATGTACGCTTATTTGCTTAACCTTACAACCCACAGGTGTTTCAAAATTAAAATAATAAATATTTTTCTTGTTGCCAAATTTTTAAAGAGCATTTTAATAAAAAATTACATAAAAATTATAACTTCAACAATATAACATAAAAAAATCAAATAGTATACAAATAATTAATAAATCTAATCTATGTCCCCTAGGGGATTTGAACCCCTGTTGCCGCCGTGAAAGGGCGATGTCCTAACCACTAGACGAAGGGGACGAATATTTATATTTTTTACAATATTTTTATATACTAATATTATTAATATAAAAGAGTCAAGTTTTATTTTAAATTTTAAAATTTTATATAATTTTTTATAATAAAAATAATTTTTAAAATTAATTATAGTATTTATTTTTTAAAAAATATTAATATAAAATAACACATATTTTTATATTAACGCATATATGGCATATATTGATACGTATATCAATATATGCCATATATGCGTTAATATAAAAATATGTGTTATCCAAAATAAAAATTATTTATGTACATTTTAATAATTTTTTTAAAGAATTAATAACTGGATCTACTTTTGGTCGAATTCCATGCCATAAGAAAAAAGAAGCTGCAGCTTGATTAACTAACATTCCTATACCATTTTTTATATATTTTGCTCCATTTTTTTGACACAAAATTAAAAATGGAGTTAGACCAGATTGGTAGTACATATCATAAAAATATTTACTATTATTCAAAACTTCATCTGGTATGACGAGTTTGTCACCCGTTATACCAGATGAAGTAGCATTAATAATTAAATCAAAAGATAAATGATATAAATCGTTTAACATAACAGCTTTTATATTTCCATATTTTGAAAAGTGTGAAACTAATATTTTTGCATTATTATACGTTCTATTAAAAATAAAAATAGAACAATTAAAATCCAATAAAGAACCTATTACACCATAAGCAGCACCACCTGCTCCCAATAACAATATATTATTATTTTTTTGGATAAAATTTAAATGACATAAATCATATAACAAACCTTCTCCATCAGTGTTATCACCTAAAATAATTCCGTTTTTAAATTTTTTCAAAGTATTAACAGAATGAGCTAATTTCGCACGATAAGTTAATACATCTGAAAAAAAAAATGCTTGTTTTTTAAATGGAGCAGTAATATTAACACCTTCTCCTCCATTATTAAAAAAACCAGTTAAAAAATCAATGAAATTATTTTTAAAAACTTTTTTTGAACAATATTGATGTTGAATTCCTGTTTGTTCAGAAAATTTTTTATGGATAAAAGGGGATTGAGAATGCTTAATAGGATTACCGATTACAATAAATTTAGATAAATAATTATCCATGACGAATTATTTCCCCTGTTAAAATATTTATTATATTCGAAGGATTTTTTTTTACACCTAATTTGCCAGTCAATAACTGGATTTTATTGCCAAATTGTTGAAAAAAATCTTTTTTTGTACGACATGGTAAACTACCAGTTATATTAGCACTAGTAGAAATAATTGGTTTTCCAAAATTTAAACAAAGTTTTTTTAATAAGGAATGATTAGTAATACGAACAGCTATTAAGGATGAATTACCTACTAACCAATATGGTATTGTATGCTTTGCTGGTAATAATAATGTTGTATGACCGGGCCATAAAGAAAAAAATTTCTTTTTATGTAATATTGAAATTTTATCTTCTAATAAATAAGGTTTTAATTGATGATAATTTGCTGCTACTAGTATAAAACCTTTTTTAATACATCTATTTTTTAATTGAATTAATTTCATTACTGCTGATTTGTTATCTGGATCACAACCTAAACCAAATACAGATTCTGTAGGATAGGCTATAACATTATTTTGACGTAATTGTTTTAAACTATCATATAAAGAAATAATATTACATTGATAATTATCATCACTATATTTCAAAATATTCTCTTAATAAATAATTTTTAAATTATAATAAAAGATTATATTAATATGTTTAGTAAAAATTGAAAATAAAATATAAAAATATTCAATTAAATATTTTTAAAAATATATATCTCAATAAAAATAATATTTTATATATTCAATATAAAAACTAAAAAATTTAAGCTTTAAATTTAAATAAAAAAGTTTATAATAATTAATAATGATTATTAATTAAAACATATCAAAATATCTATGTCAGTCCTAAATCTATTATATTATCCAGATCCAGGTTTAAGAATAAAAGCTCAACCAGTTAAGATTTTCAACAACCAAATTAATAAAATTATACATGACATGTTTGATACAATGTATGCTCAAGATGGAATAGGGCTTGCTGCACCTCAAGTAGGTATAAATCTAAAAATAATTGTAATTAATATCAATCAAATGGAAGAAATAGTATTAATTAATCCTCAATTAATAGAATATTTTGGTAATTCTTATGTTGAAGAAGGATGTTTATCTATTCCTGATCAAAGATCTAAAATAAATAGATCACAAACAATTAAAATTAAAGCAATCAACAAACAAGGTGAAAAAATTGAAATTATAGCATCATCTTTACTGGCAATTTGTATTCAACATGAAATGGATCATTTAGAAGGTAAATTATTTATTGATCATTTGTCTCTTATAAAAAAACAAAGAATAGAAAAAAAAATAAAAAAATTAATTAAATTAAATAAAATATAAAAATATGTTAAAAATAATATTTGCTGGTACACCAGAATTTGCTGCTCAACATTTAATCGCATTAATTAAGTCTCAATATGTTATTTCAGCTGTTATAACAAAACCTGATAAACCCTCTGGAAGAGGAAACAAAATAATTTTTTCAGCAGTTAAAACAATTGCAAAAAAATATAATATTCCATTATTACAACCAGAAAAAATAAATAAAACAGTAGAACTATCTTTATATCATTTTCATGCTGATGTAATGATAGTAGTTGCCTATGGATTAATAATTACAGAAACGATATTAAAGATGTTTCCTATTGGATGTCTAAATATTCATGCATCTTTACTACCTCGATGGAGAGGGCCTTCACCAATACAAAGTGCATTACTTCAAGGAGATACACAAACAGGAATTACTATTATTAATATGGATAATAAAATAGATACTGGAGATATTATTTATGCTATGAAATGTAATATTTTAAAAACAGATAATACAATAACTTTAACAAAAAAATTAATTCAATTAGGTATTCAATCTATATTGATTACATTAGAAAAAATTTCAAATAATACATTTAATTATCAAAAACAAAAACAATGTCAAGCGACTTATTCAAAAAAAATAACAAAAAAACATGCAAAAATTAATTGGAAAAATGATGCTGAAATATTAGATAGAATGATTCGAGCATATAATCCATGGCCAATTAGTTATTTTATCATGAATAATATTCAAATAAAAATATTAGAAGCAAAAATTATAAAAAAAGATATCACAGAAAAAAAATCTATAGGAGAAATTATTTCTATTGACTGCAAAGGTATAAATATACAAACAAAAAAAAATATCATACAAATAAAAAAAATACAATTTCCTGGGAAAAAAATAATTACAGTAAAAGATTTTATTAATGCTCACAAAAATTGGTTTAAACTAGGAATGATACTAAAATAAAATTAATAATGATAATAAAAATTATAATAATTATTCTTTAAAATAATTGTACTGTAATTAAATAATCAAGATTAAAAAAATGGTATGAATACCATTTTTTTAATCTTGATTATTTAATTACAGTACAATTATTTTATATATTAAAATACAAAATTAAATATATTAAATACTAAAAATTTTTATTAATTACAATATTAACTATTCATCAATAAAAAAAATTATTTATTTTTTTCTCGGTCAATTAATTCAATATAAGCTATTGGTGCATTATCACCTACACGAAATCCACATTTTAAAATACGAGTATAACCACCAAGTCTAGAAATATATCTAGGACCAAATGTTTGAAATAATTTTGAAACAATTTCATTATCTCTTATTTTAGAAAAAACTAATCTACGATGAGATATAGTATCTACTTTAGAAATGGTAATTAATGGTTCAATAAACATACGTAATTCTTTTGCTTTCGATAAAGTAGTTTTTATAATTTCATGACGTAATAATGAACATGACATATTTTTAAACATAGCTTTGAAATGACTTCTTTTTCGATTTAATTTTCTACCACTCTTTCGATGCCTCATAATAATACCCTTAATTATAAATATCTTATAAAATATGAATGTTATTCATCGACAACTGATAAAGGAGGCCAATCATCTAAATGCATTCCTAATGATAAATTTCTAGCTGCTAATACATCTTTAATTTCAGTTAAAGATTTTTTTCCTAAATTAGGAGTTTTTAATAATTCCACTTCAGTTCTTTGTACTAAATCACCTATATAATGTATTGATTCAGCTTTTAAACAATTAGCAGAACGAACTGTTAGTTCTAAATCATCGACTAAACGTAATAAAAGAGGATCAACAATTGGTTTTTCTTCATGTACTTCTGGTACAAGAACATCTCTTAAATCTACAAATGCTTCTAATTGTTCAGATAATATTGTAGCTGCTCTACGGATTGCTTCTTCAGGATCAATTGTACCATTAGTTTTTATTTCAATAATTAACTTATCTAAATCAGTACGTTGTTCTACCCGTGCTGCTTCTACATTATAAGAAATCTGATCTATAGGACTATAACATGCATCTACTAATAATCTTCCTATTGTTTTTTCATTATCTTCTAAAGAAATTCTTGAATATGCTGGAATATATCCACGACCCCGTTGAACTTTAATTCTCATTTTTATTTCAGAATTCACGTCAGTCAAATGACAAATAATATGTTCTGGATTGATAATTTCAACATCCGTATTATGTATAATATCAGAAGCTGTAACTAATCCAAAACCAGATTTATTTAATGTAATTATTACTTCATCTTTACTATACAACTTTACTGCAAGATTTTTTAAATTTAATAAAATTTCAATTATGTCTTCTTGTATACCTTCTTTACTACTATATTCATGAAGAACTCCATCAATTTCCACTTCCGTGACTGCACAACCAGGCATTGAAGAAAGAAGAATACGACGTAAAGCATTTCCAAGAGTATGTCCAAATCCTCTTTCTAATGGTTCAAGAGTAACTTTTGCATGTGTAGTATTTATTTGTTTGATATCTACCAATCTTGGTTTTAAAAAATCATTAACAGAACTCTTCATGAATTTCCTCAATTCTATATTAATATTTTATTTTGAATAAAGTTCAATGATCAAATGTTCATTAATTTCTGCAGATATATCAGTACGATCAGGAATTCTCTTAATATAGCCTTCCATTTTATGTATATCTACTACTAACCAACTTGGTTTTTCTCTACTCTCTGACAATTCTAAAGCTGCTTTAATACGAGATTGATTCTGCGATTTTTTGCGGATTGTTATAATATCATTTTTAGATATTTGATAAGAAGCAATATTAACTAATTTAGAATTGACTAAAATTGATTTATGACTAACTAATTGTCTTGCTTCTGCACGTGTAGAACTAAAACCCATTCGATATACTACATTATCTAATCGATCTTCTAATAACTGCAATAATTTTTCTCCTGTATTACCTTTTAAACGTGCAGCTTTTTTATAATAATTTCTAAATTGTCTTTCTAAAATACCATACAATCTTTTAACTTTTTGTTTTTCTCTTAATTGAATAGCATAATCTGATAAACGAGGTTTTCTAGAACCATGTTGACCAGGTGGGTGGTCTGCTCTACATTTTGAATCAAGAGTACGAAAACCAGACTTTAAGAATAAATCTGTACCTTCTCGTCTACTTAATCTTAATTTAGGTCCTAAATATCTTGCCATTATATTTTATTCCTATATCTAAAAATTGTTTTAGACTCGACGTTTTTTTGGAGGACGGCATCCATTATGAGGTATTGGTGTCACATCAGTAATATTAGTAATACGAAAACCAGCTGCATTTAAAGCCCGAATAGTAGATTCACGACCAGGACCTGGTCCTTTTACCATGACTTCTAAATTTTTTATACCATATTCTTTAACTGATTCAGCACAACGTTCTGCCGCAACTTGAGCAGCAAAAGGTGTGGATTTTCTCGATCCTCTAAAACCAGAACCACCAGAAGTAGCCCAACCTAATGTATTACCTTGACGATCAGTAATACTCACAATTGTATTGTTAAATGAAGCATGTATATGTGCCACTCCATCAATAACTTGTTTTTTAACACGTTTTCTAGTACGAACTACTGGTTTAACCATAAATAATCTACTCCATAACTATTTCTTAATCGATTGCCGAGGACCCTTTCTAGTTCTAGCATTTGTTTTTGTACGCTGACCACGAACCGGTAGTCCTTTTCGATGTCTTAAACCACGATAACATCCTAAATCCATTAAACGCTTGATATTTAATGTTCGATCTCTTCTTAAATCTCCCTCTACAACAAATTTAGAAACTGCTTCTCGTAATAATTCTACTTGTGATTCTGACAAAGTAGAAATTTTTTTATTTTCAGCAATTCCTGTAGAAACACAAATTATCTTAGCACGAGTTTTTCCTATACCATATATTTCTGTTAAAGCAATAATAGCATGTTTATGATCAGGAATATTAATACCTGCAATACGAGCCATTACTTTACTCCTCGATATAATAATAAAAATAACAAATAAAAATAAAAAAATTTTAAATTATAATAAAATATTTTAACAATAAAAAAATTTTTTTAACCTTGACGTTGTTTATGTTTTGGATCATTAGTACAAATAACTCGAATAACATTTTTTCTACGTACAATTTTGCAATTTCTACATAATATTTTCACTGATGCTCGTACTTTCATTATTATTCCTCAAAAATTAACAACAATTAAAATATTTTAATTCTCAAAAATTAAAATTAGATTTTTTTAATATAGAATCATATTGATTCGACATAATCAAAGTTTGTAATTGAACAATAAAATCCATAATCACTACCACTACTATTAATAATGAAGTTCCACCAAAATAAAATGGAACATTCATAGCACTACGAAGAAATTCTGGAATAAGACAAATAAAAGTAATATATAATGCATTAATTAAAATTAGACGTAACATAATTTTATTAATATATTTAGCAGTTTTTTCTCCTGGTCTAATTCCTGGTATAAAAGCTCCTGATTTCTTTAAATTATCAGCTGTTTCACGAGGATTGAATACTAATTCTGTATAAAAGAAACAAAAAAAAATAATAGTTATCACATACAAAATTAAATATACTGGCTGATTCGGTTGAAAATAAAATGTGAGAGATGATAACCAATAAAAATAATTGATACCACTTAACCAAGATGTTATAGTCGCTGGAAATAACATTAAACTAGAAGAAAAAATAGCTGGAATTACACCAGACATATTCACTTTTAATGGCAAATAAGTATTATTTGAAATATACATTCTTCTACCTTGTTGTTTACGAGCATAATGAACAACAATGTTTCTCTGACTTCTTTCAATAAAAACCACTAAAAAAGTTACTAAGAAAATTAATAATAAAACAATGCATAATGTAAAAATATTTAAATTTCCTTTTCTCACTTCTTCTAATGTATTTCCAACAGCACCAGGAAAACCTACTAAAATACCTGCAAAAATTATAATTGAAATTCCATTTCCAACACCACACTCAGTAATTAACTCTCCTAACCACATTAAAAATATAGTACCTGTAACTAAACTTAAAACAGCTAAAAAATAAAAATTAAAATTTGGGTTAATCACCAAATCCTGCATTCCAGGTATAAAAGGTAAACTAGTAGCAATACCAATCGATTGCAACAAAGCAAGAAACAAAGTAGTATATCTTGTATATTGATTAATTTTTTGTCTACCTATCTCACCCTCTTTTTTTAAATCTTTAAATTTAGGATATATTAATGTTAAAACTTGTAAAATAATAGAAGCTGAAATATATGGCATAATTCCTAAAGAAAAAACAGAAGCACGACTAAGAGCTCCACCAGAAAACATATTAAACATTTCAATAATTGTACCTTTTTGATTATCAATCAATTGGGACAAAACAATAGTATTAATACCTGGTATAGGAATAAACGCTCCGATTCGAAAAATTAATAAAGAAAGAATAACAAAATACAATCTTTTTTTTAATTCTGTTAATCCATGATTAACACTTGTATGATTTGTTCTTATTTTTTTATCCATGATATACTACTTAACCTCGATTATTTTACCACCTAATTCTTCAATTTTAGCACGAGCACCGCTTGTTATACGAAGACCTTGAATAGTAAGTGGTATATTAATCTCACCAGAAAGAATTATTTTTACATACTTAATATTACGATTTACTAAATTATAAAATTTCAATTTTTCTAAATCAATAATATCATCTGTAATGTTTTTTAATTCACACAATCTAACTTCTGCTGTAATAGATTTTTTACGAGATACAAAACCAAATTTTGGAATACGACGATATAATGGCATTTGACCTCCTTCAAATCCACGACGAATAGTACCACTAGATCTTGATTTTTGACCTTTGTGACCTCTACCAGCTGTTTTTCCAAATCCAGATCCTATTCCTCTACCTAATCGCTTTTTAGTTTTATGAACATTTTTACAAATTGATATAGTATTTAAATACATTAGATTATTCCTTGTTAACGAATAACATGTAAGATACTTTTTTTATCATACCCTGAATAGAAAGAGTATTTTTTCGATATACACTATGTCCAATACGCTTTAATCCTAATCCTATTAAAGTAGCTTTATGTTTAGATAAACGACCTATTGAACTTTTTATTTGAGTAATTTTTATTATTTTATTCATAATCTAATTACCTAAAATATCATTTATAGATTTATTACGTTTAGCTGCTATCATATCTGGAGAACTCATATTTTCTAATCCTTTTATTGTAGCTCTAACAATATTAATCGGATTTGTTGAACCATAAGCTTTAGCTAATACATTATGAATTCCTGCTACTTCTAATACTGCACGCATAGCACCTCCTGCAATTATCCCAGTTCCATCAGAAGCTGGTTTCATAAATACACAAGAACCTGTATGCGAACTTTTTAAAGAATGTTGTAATGTTTTATTTTTTAAAGGTATTGTTATCATATTTCTTCTTGCTTTTTCCATAGCTTTTTGAATCGCTGCAGGAACTTCTCGTGCTTTACCATAACCAAAACCTACTCGGCCTTCACCATTCCCAACTACTGTTAACGCTGTAAAAGAAAAAATACGACCTCCTTTTACAGTTTTTGAAACACGATTAACAGAAATTAATTTTTCTTGTAATTCATTACCTACATTTTTTTCTAAATTAGCCATTTCAATTTTTTTACCTTAAAATCTGAGTCCAAATTTTCTCGCTGATTCTGCTAATACTTGAATTCTACCATGATATTGAAAACCAGAACGATCAAAAGAAACTACTGTTATTTTTTTATCTAATGCTCTTTCAGCAATAATTTGACCAAGCAATGCTGCTGATTCTTTGTTTCCAGTATATTTTAAAGATGAAAACAAACTTTTTTCTAACGTTGATGCTGAAACTAACACATTAGAATTATCTGCAGAAATAATTTGAACATACATATGACGAGAAGTACGATGTACTACTAAACGAATCGTATGTAAATTTTTAAATTGACAACGTAAACGTCTTGCTCGACGCATCCTAGATACTTTTTTACTAATTGCTGTATCAGATTTCATCTTACTTCTTTTTAGCCTCTTTTATATTTATTATTTCGTTTTCATATCGAATGCCCTTTCCTTTATATGATTCAGGAACACGATATGAACGTAAATTAGCAGCAACCTGTCCAACTAATTGTTTATCGGCTCCTCTTAAAATAATTTCATTTTGAGAAGGAAGTTCTGCATAAATACCAGTAGGTAAAGTATATTTTATCAAATGCGAATATCCTAAAGACATATCAATTACATTATTTTTGTTTATAGTAATACGATATCCTACACCTAACAACTGTAATTTTTTACAAAAACCACGGGTTACACCTATTATCATAGATGCTACTAATGCTCTAATAGTACCTGCTTGAGCCCAACCATTAGAATGTTTTAATTTATTTCTAAACGTTAACAAATTATTATTATAATGCACTTCAACACTATGATGAATCTTTTTAGTTAATGTAATTTTATTATTTTTAATTGTAATACTATATTGATTTAATATTACATCTACTTCAGGAGGAACAACAACAGGACACTTAGCAATACGAGACATTTTCCCTCCTAATCATTAATTAAGCTATAGAACAAATAATTTCGCCACCAAGCCCCATTTTACGAGCTAAATGATCTGTCATTAAACCTTTAGATGTAGAAATGATAGCAATACCTAACCCATCCATAATTTTTGGTAATTTACTATTTTTTTTATATATTCTCAAACTAGGTCTACTAATACGTTTAATATTTACAATGACTGGTTTGCCACGAAAATACTTTAAATATATTTCAAGTTCTACAAGAGAAATATTATTTACACAATAATCTTTAATATATCCTTCTTCTTTTAAAACACGACCTATAGATTGTTTTAATGTAGAATGAGGCATTTTTACTGAAATTTTATTAGCGATTTGTCCATTACGAATACGAGTTATCATATCAGATATAGGATCTTGCATACTCATCTATGTTTTTCCTAATGTTTTATTTATCATTATATTCTACCAACTAGATTTTCTTAAACCAGGAATTTCTCCTCTCATAGCAGCTTCTCTAACTTTCATACGACTTAAACCAAATTTTCTTAAAAATGCATGTGGACGACCTGTTTGACTACATCTATTTCTTTGACGAGATGGACTTGAATCACGAGGTAATGTCTGTAATTTCAACACAGCTTTCCATCTATTTTCTTGAGATAAAGTTAAATTAGAAATAATAGCTTTTAATTTTTTTCTCTGAATAAAAAATTTAGTAGCTAGTTTAATACGTTTTACTTCTCTCGCTTTCATTGATTCTTTAGCCATTTTAAATAAAACCTCATTTCTATCATAGAAAATTACTTACGAAATGGAAAATTAAAAGCAGATAATAATTCTAAACCTTCATCATCAGAATTAGCAGTAGTTGTAATTGTTATATCTAATCCACGAATATTATCAATTAAATCATAATTAATTTCAGGAAAAATAATTTGTTCACGAATACCCATGCTATAATTACCTCTTCCATCAAATGATTTTTTTGATAAACCACGAAAATCACGAATACGAGGTATCGCAATATTAATTAAACGATTTAAAAAACTCCATTTACGTTCCCCTCTTAATGTTACTTTACAACCAATAGGATATCCTTGACGAATTTTAAATCCTGCTACTGATTTTTTTGCTTTAGTAATATATGCTTTTTGACCAGAAATTAAAGCTAAATCTTTTACAGCATATTCTAAAATTTTTTTATCAACAGCTGCTTTTCCAACACCCATGTTCAAAGTAATTTTTTGTAATCTTGGAACTTGCATAGAAGAATGATAATTAAATTTTAACATCAAATTTTTTATTACAACTTTTTTATAATAATCATATGGATTGTTCATGATACATCTCCAATTTATTTAACTATTTTATTGTTAGATTTAAAAAATCTAACTTTATTACCATTTTCAAATCTAAAACCAATTCGATCCGGTTTTCCAGTTAAAGAATTAAAGATAGCAATATTAGAAATAGAAATATATGATTCTTTTTTTATAATTCCACCACTTTGATTACGAGCAGGAATTGGTTTTTGATGTTTAGTTACCAAATTAATACCATTAATAATTACTTTTTTAGATTTTAAAACAAATTTTATAATTCCCTTTTTTCCTTTATCTCTTCCTTTTAATACAATCACTTCATCATTTTTTTTTATTTTAGCTGCCATACCAAATAACCTTAATTATAATACTTCCGGAGCTAACGAAATAATCTTCATGAATTTTTCTGTTCTTAATTCTCTTGTTACTGGTCCAAAAATTCTGGTACCTAATGGTTGTTCATTATTATTAAGAATAACACAAGCATTACTATCAAAACGAATTAAAGAACCATCAGAACGACGAATCCCTTTTTTAGTTCTTACTACCACAGCTTTTAAAACATCTCCTTTTTTAACTTTGCTTCTAGGAATGGCTTCTTTAACTGTAATTTTAATCACATCCCCAATTTTAGCATATCGTTTTCTAGATCCACCTAAAACTTTAATACACATCGCAGATCTAGCTCCTGAATTATCAGCAATATTTAATACAGTTTGAGTCTGAATCATCATATACTCCATAAAAAAATATTTTTGATGTTAAAAAAATAACAATATAATTGTTATATATAATGTAAAAACATTAAGAAACATGTTTTTTAATTACACGTACCAATTTCCAAGATTTAGTTTTAGATATTGGACGACATTCACAGATTTCCACTGTATCACCTTCTTGACATTCATTGTTTTCATCATGTACATGTAATTTAGTAGTACGCCTAATAAATTTATTATACAAAGTATGTTTGACTAATCGTTCGATTGTAACGACTATAGACTTTTGCATCTTATTACTTGTTACAGATCCATTTAATACACGACTATTTTTGGTTTTCATATATTATTATTTTCACTTATTAATGTCTTTACTTGAGCAATATTACGCCTAACATTACGCAATAAATGATATTTTTGTAATTTACCAGCAGATAATTGTATTTTTAAATTAAATTGTTCTCTAAATAAATCCAATAATTCTATTTTTAATTCTAATAAAGTTTTTTTTTTTAATTCAATACTATGCATATTTTTATTACCTTTTTAATACAAAAGTAGTTTTGATTGGTAATTTAGCAGCAGCTAACCTAAAAGCTTCTCGTGATTGCTCTTCTGAAATTCCTTCAACTTCATATAATATTTTACCAGGTTGTACTAATGCGACCCAATATTCTACATTACCTTTTCCTTTTCCCATTCTAACTTCTAATGGTTTTTGAGTAATAGGTTTATCTGGAAAAATACGAATCCACATTTTTCCTTGACGTTTAACAGCACGAGTGATTGTACGTCTAGCAGCTTCAATTTGGCGAGATGTCAAACGCCCTCTATCAACAGCTTTTAAACCAAAATCACCAAAAACAACATCCGTTCCTACTGCTAAACCACGATTCCGGCCTTTGTGCATTTTTCGAAATTTAGTCCGTTTTGGCTGTAACATATATACTCTCCTTACTTACGGTTCTTTCGATGTTGTTTTTTTTGTGGAGTATTAGATTTATCTGAAGATATAACAGATACCATGCCATCTAATATTTCCCCTTTAAAAATCCACACTTTGATACCAATTACACCATATGTAGTATGTGCTTCAGAAGTATTATATTCAATATCTGCTCGCAATGTATGCAATGGTACACGACCTTCTCGATACCATTCTGTTCGAGCAATTTCTGTCCCTCCTAAACGACCACTAACTTCTACTTTAATACCCTTAGCACCTTGACGTATCGTATTCTGAACAGCTCTTTTCATAGCACGCCGAAACATCACTCTTCTTTCTAATTGAGAACTGATATTATCTGCAACTAATTTCGCATCTAATTCAGGTTTTTTAATTTCAGCAATATTAATTTGAGCAGGTACTCTAGAAATACTGGAAATTACTTTTCTTAATTGATCTACATCTTCTCCTTTTTTTCCAATAACTATACCAGGCCTTGCAGTATAAATCGTTACCCTAATACTTTTTGAAGGTCTTTCAATAACAATTTTAGATACAAAAGCCTTAGATAATGTTTTCATTAAAAAACTTCTTACTTTAAAATCACTATCTAAATAATTTGAAAAATCTTTACTGTTCGCAAACCAAACAGAATTCCAAGATTTTATTATCCCTAATCGCATACCATTAGGATGTACTTTTTGTCCCATTAATTGTCTCCAGTGGAAATTAACAACTTGATACTACTATAGTAATATGACTTGTACGTTTTAAAATACGATCAGCCCTTCCTTTAGCACGAGGCATCATTCTTTTCATTGAAGGTCCTTCATCAACTAAAATTTTTGTTACTTTTAATTCATCTACGTCAGCACCATTGTTGTGTTCTGCATTAGCTATAGCTGATTCTAGTACTTTTTTTAATAATAATGCAGATTTTTTATTAGTATAATTTAAAATATTCAATGCCTGAGATATATTCTTTCCACGTATTAAATTAGCTACTAAACGAATTTTTTGAGCTGAAGAATTAGCTTGTTTTAATTTTGCTATCGATTCCATTTATGTTCCTTTTTTAATACTGGTAACCTTTTTTATCTTTTTATCAGCTACATGCCCTTTGTATGTTCTAGTTGGAGAAAACTCACCTAATTTATGACCTACCATTTCTTCAGATATAAAAATAGGAATATGTTGTCGACCATTGTGAACAGATATAGTCAAACCAATCATATTAGGGAAAACAGTTGAACGACGAGACCAGGTTTTTAAAGGTTTTTTATCATTGTTTATTATAGATTTTTCTATTTTATTAAACAAACTAACATCTATAAATGGTCCTTTTTTTAAAGATCTTGGCATAAATTAATCCTTTCTATATCATTATTTTTTTCGATGATGTAAAATATATTTTTCTGTACGTTTATTATTTCTAGTTTTTTTTCCTTTTGTTTGAATTCCCCAAGGTGTGACAGGATGTTTCCCAAAATTTCTTCCTTCACCACCACCATGTGGATGATCAACAGGATTCATAGCAGTACCTCTTACTGTTGGTCGAACTCCTCTCCAACGAGAAGCGCCTGCTTTTCCTAAGACACGTAACATATATTCTGAATTACCAACTTCACCAATAGTAGCTCTACAGTTTGATTCTATTTTTCTCATTTCTCCAGAACGTAATCGTATACTAGCATAAACTAAATCCCTTGATACTAACTGTACGTAACTACCTGCTGAACGTGCTAACTGACCACCTTTTCCTGGTTTCATTTCTACATTATGCACTATTGTGCCTACTGGAATATTTTTTATTGGTAAAGTATGACCAATAGTTATAGTGACATTATTTCCTGATATGATTTTATTACCGACTTTTAACCCTTTAGGAGCTAAAATATATTTTCGTTCTCCATCTTTATATAAAATTAATGCAATATTAGCTGAACGATTAGGATCATATTCTAAACGTTCAACAATACCTGTAATATTATCTTTATTTCTTTTAAAATCAATTATCCTATAAGATTTTTTATGCCCTCCTCCTATATGACGTGTAGTAATTCGTCCATTATTGTTTCTTCCACCACTTTTATGTTTTTTTTGGATTAATGAACTGAACGGACGACCTTTATATAAATCTGGATTTATTACTTTAATAACATGACGTCGACCAGGGGATGTGGGTTTGCATTTTACTACTGTCATCGTTAAATTTCTCCAAAACTACTTATTTCTAGTTCCTATAAAATCTAAATTTTCACCATGATGTAAAGTCACGTATGCTTTTTTCCATTGATGACCATATACAATATAATTTTTATGACGTTTATTTTTACCTTTCACTATCAAAGTATTTATATTCTTTACTTTTACATTAAATAATTTTTGAATAGCTATTTTGATATCATATTTATTAACATTTTTTTGAACTTTTAACACCACCGTATTTTTTTTTTCTATTAAGACAGCAGATTTTTCTGAAATATGTGGTGAAATTAATATTTTAAACAAATTTTTTTCACTCATTATACTAACATTTCCTCTATTTTTTTAATTGCGTCTACAGTAATTACAATTCTTTTAAAAGCAATTAAACTGACAGGATCTATAGAATTAGCATATTTAACATCAGTTTTGTATAAATTACGGGAAGCTAAAAATAAATTTTTATCAGTTTTATCAATAATAATTAAGACATCTTGCAATTTTATATTTCTTAATTTATCAACTAATAATTTTGTTTTCGGGAATTCAATAGAAAATTCACTAAATACAATTAGTCTTTTTTGACGTAATAATTCAGAAAAAATACTTTTTAATGCACCTTTATACATTTTTTTATTAACTTTTTGACTGTAATCTTTATTTTTAGCTGCAAAAGTTACCCCACCAGAACGCCAAATTGGGCTTCTAATTGAACCTGCACGAGCACGTCCAGTTCCTTTTTGACGCCACGGTTTTTTTCCAGAACCAGAAACTTCTGCTCGACTTTTTTGACTTTTTGTACCTTGTCTAGTTCCAGCAGAATAAGCAACTATTACTTGATGAATTAATGGTTCGTTAAAATCACGTCCAAAAACTTCTTGAGAAACAGAAATAACTTTTTGTACATCATTTAGTGCTAATTCCATTATTTCAACTCCTTCTTAGACCTTAACAGCGGGTTTGACAATAAGATCACTACCTGTTGAACCAGGAACAGCACCTTTTACCAAAAGAAAATTCCGTTGTATATCAATACGAACTATTTTTAAATTCTGAACTGTCACTCGATGATTACCTAATTGACCAGACATTTTTTTACCTTTAAACACCTTACCAGGTGTTTGATTTTGACCAATTGAACCAGGAACACGATGAGATAAAGAATTACCGTGTGTAGCATCTTGTGTACGAAAATTCCAACGTTTTACTGTTCCAGAAAAACCCTTTCCTTTAGAAATGCCAATTATATCTACTTTTTTTATATTATCCAAAATATTTAAATGAATAATCTGACCAACTTTAAATTTTTGATCGTTGTTAATTCTAAACTCCCATAATCCTCTACCTGCAGCTACAGAAGCTTTAACAAAATGTCCTTTTTGTGCTTTATTTAAACGATTCGGTTTTTTTTCTCCAGTTGTAATTTGAATAGAATTACAATTATCGTAATTAAGTGTTTTTATTTGAGTAACTCTATTTGGTTGAACACCAATGACAGTTACAGGAATTGAAATACCTTCTTCCGTAAATACTCGAGTCATACCAATTTTTTTTCCAACTAAACCAACCACTTTTATCTCCTTAATTTCTTCATCATCCTAAACTAATCTGTACATCTACACCTGCAGCAAGATCTAAACGCATTAAAGCGTCTACAGTTTTTTCAGTAGGTTCAACAATATCAATAAGACGCTTATGCGTACGTATTTCATATTGATCACGAGCATCTTTATTGACATGTGGAGAAATTAAGATAGTAAAACGTTCTTTACGAGTAGGTAAAGGAATCGGTCCTCTTACTTGTGCTCCAGTTCGTTTAGCTGTTTCAACAATTTCAGCAGTTGAAAGATCTATTAATCGATGATCAAACGCTTTAAGACGAATACGAATTCTTTGGTTCTGCATTAGACCAGAACTCCATTTATATATAAAATAAAAAATTACACTATTCGATATATATATAATATGATTAGCGTAATTATTCAGTTTGTAACTCCATTAATTAGGAGTATTGTAAGATACGTAATTTATTAAAATTGTAATTATATAAAAATAAAATATTAATATATAAAAAATAATAAATATTAATTGTTAAAAATAAAGCATTATTTTTTTAAATAACTAATAAAATAATTTAAAAAATTAAAAACAAATTAATAAATTATAATAAAAATGTTTTATTAAAAAATTATATTTTTATGTATAAAATTAATTTTAAAAATACTTAAAAATAATAATATCAGATTTAATAAAAAAGGTATATATTTAAATATAAATTTTTTATAAAAAATTATTTTTAAATATATACCTTTTTATTTAACATAATTATTATTAATTTAAGATATAAATGATAATATACAATATATCAATATTTTTAATAATCATGACATCAAGAAAAGCTAATTAAAAATACTTTTCTTGATGAATAAATATTTTATTAATCATTTAAGAATGGTATACCAATTAACTTAAAACTTTAGATACAACACCAGCTCCAACAGTACGTCCTCCTTCACGAATAGCAAATCTTAAACCATCTGACATAGCAATTGGATGTATTAATGTAACTACCATTTTTACATTATCTCCTGGCATAACCATTTCCATTTCTTCTGGTAATTCTATTGAACCAGTGACATCTGTTGTTCTAAAATAGAATTGAGGACGATATCCTTTGAAAAAAGGTGTATGTCTGCCCCCTTCTTCTTTAGTCAACACATATACTTCAGATTCAAATTTTATATGAGGATGAATTGTTTTTGGCTTAGCTAATACTTGTCCTCTTTCTATTTCATCCCTTTTAGTGCCTCTTAATAATACACCAACATTTTCTCCAGCACGGCCTTCATCTAATAATTTTCTAAACATTTCTACACCAGTACAAGTAGTTTTAATAGTTGGTTTTATACCAACAATTTCTACTTCTTCTCCAACTTTAATAATACCACTTTCTACTCGACCAGTTACTACAGTCCCTCTCCCAGAAATAGAAAAAACATCTTCTATAGGTAATAAAAATGGTTGTTCTATAGCTCGTATTGGTTGAGGTATATAAGTATCTAAAAAATTAGCTAAATCAATAATTTTAGACTCCCATACTGGATCTCCTTCTAATGCTTTTAATGCAGATCCTCTTATAATAGGAGTTTCATCTCCAGGAAAATTATATTGAGTTAATAAATCTCTAACTTCCATTTCGACTAGTTCTAATAACTCTTCATCATCAACCATATCACATTTATTAAGAAAAACAATAATAAATGGAACACCTACTTGGCGGCCTAATAAAATGTGTTCTCTAGTTTGAGGCATAGGACCATCAGTAGCAGCAACCACTAAAACAGCCCCATCCATTTGTGCAGCACCAGTAATCATATTTTTTATATAATCTGCATGTCCTGGACAATCAACATGTGCATAATGTCTTATTTTTGTATCATATTCAACATGAGAAGTATTAATTGTAATACCTCTAGCTTTTTCTTCAGGAGCGTTATCTATTTGATCAAATGCATAAGCTGAACCGCCATAAGTTTTAGCTAAAACAGTCGTAATAGCTGCCGTTAAAGTAGTCTTTCCATGATCCACATGTCCTATAGTACCAACATTAATATGAGGTTTTGTACGATTAAATTTCTCTTTAGACATAATTATATCCTTTCATATTCATATAATATTTAATAAAATTATATTGCATTAATTTAAACCAGTGATGAATAATGCTATTATTCATCACTGGTTTATACTTATTTTATTTTTAATAATTGAATCAGAAATATGCATAGGTGCTTCAGAATATTGTAAAAATTCCATAGAATAAGAAGCCCTTCCTTGAGTTTGTGAACGTAAATCAGTAGCGTACCCAAACATTTCAGACAAAGGCATTCGAGCTTGAATTACTTTATTAGATAACGTATTATGCATTCCTTCAATAATTCCTCGACGACGACTTAGATCACCTATAACATCTCCCATGTAATCTTCAGGTGTTTCTACTTCAACTTTCATTATAGGTTCTAGTAAAATAGGATTGGCTTTATTAAAAGCATTTTTAAAAGCCATAGAAGCTGCTATCTTAAATGCCAATTCAGAAGAATCTACATCATGATATGAACCAAAACACAATCGTACTCCAATATCTACAACAGGATAACCAGCTAAAGGACCAAATTTTAATTGTTCTTGAATACCTTTATTAACTGCCGGAATATATTCTCCAGGAATTACCCCACCTTTAATTTCATTCAAAAAAAGATATCCTTCCTTTCCAGGATCTAATGGAAATATATCTATAACAACATGACCATACTGACCTCGTCCTCCTGATTGCTTAATATGACGACCTTCAACACCTTTGACTATATTGCGAATAGTTTCTCGATAAGCAACTTGTGGTTTTCCTACATTAGCATCGACACTAAATTCACGTTTCATTCTATCTACAATAATTTCTAAATGTAATTCTCCCATTCCTGCGATAATGGTTTGATTAGACTCATGATCTACCCAAACACGAAAAGAGGGGTCTTCTTTAGCTAATCTTGCTAAAGCTTGACCCATTTTTTCTTGATCTAACTTGGTTTTTGGTTCAACAGAAATAGAAATAACTGGTTCAGGAAATTCCATTTTTTCCAAAATAATCACTTTATTAATATCACATAAAGTATCGCCTGTTGTAACATTTTTTAAACCAATGGCTGCAGCTATATCACCTGCTCTTACTTCTTTAATTTCTTCACGTTTGTTAGCATGCATTTGTACTATTCGACCAAATCGTTCTTTTTGAGATTTAACTGAATTAAATATCACATCTCCAGAATTAACTACACCAGAATATACTCTAAAAAAAGTTAAATTACCTACAAAAGGATCTGATGCTACTTTAAATGCTAATGCTGAAAAAGATTCTTTATCATCTGAAATTCTTATGCTAGGTGTAGAAAATATATCATTAGAAACTCCTTTAATATCTTGAATATCAGTAGGAGAAGGTAAATATTCAATAATGGCATCTAATAAAGTCTGAACGCCTTTATTTTTAAATGCAGAACCACATGTTACTAACATAATTTCATTATTTAATGCTCTTTTCCTTAAAGCTGATTTTACTTCATTACTACTAATCACAACACCTGATAAATATTTTTCCATGATAATTTCATTAGCTTCTGCCGCTGATTCAATTAAATTCTGATGCCAATGCTCTGATAATTCTAACATATCTATAGGAATATTTTCATACGTAAAAGTTAAACCTTTATCTAATTCATTCCAATAAATTGCTTGCATTTTTATCAGATCAACAATTCCAGAAAATTTTTCTTCCGATCCAATTGGTAATTGCAAAGGAACCGGATTCCCTCCTAGTCTTGTTTTTATTTGATCTATTACTTGGAAAAAATTAGCACCCATTCGATCCATTTTATTAACAAACGCTAATCTTGGTACTTTATATTTATTAGCTTGACGCCATACTGTTTCTGATTGTGGTTGAACTCCTCCTACTGCACAATAGACCATTACAACACCATCTAAAATACGCATAGAACGTTCTACTTCTATTGTAAAATCAACATGTCCAGGTGTATCAATAATATTTATTCTATATGGAGAAAATTGTTTTTCCATACCGGACCAAAAGGCGGTTGTTGATGCTGAAGTAATAGTGATACCTCTTTCTTGTTCTTGCTCCATCCAATCCATAGTAGCAGCACCATCATGAACTTCACCTATCTTATGATTAATACCAGTATAAAATAAAATTCGTTCAGTAGTAGTTGTTTTTCCTGCGTCTATATGAGCGCTAATTCCAATATTACGATAATTTATAATAGGTGTTTGACGTGACATTCGATTCCTATAATGTATTGTATTTTTACTAAATTAATTTTTATTATAAAATATAAAAATCTTACCAACGATAATGAGCAAAAGCTTTATTAGCTTCAGCCATTCGATGCACATCTTCTTTTTTGCGTACTGATGCACCTTTATTTTCTAAAGACTCAAATAATTCATTAGACAAACGTAAAGCCATTGATTTATCATTTCTTTTTCTAGATGATTCAATTATCCATCTCATAGCTAATGCATTTCTACGAATAGGACGTACTTCTACAGGTACTTGATAAGTAGATCCACCAACTCGACGAGATTTTACTTCTACAGTAGGACGGACATTATCTAATGCTAAATCAAAAATCTCTAATTCATTTTTTCCAGTTTTTTTGGATAATATATTTAAAGCTTGATATACAATTACTTCAGCTATAGATTTTTTTCCATCTATCATTAATATATTGATAAATTTTGCTAATAATTCAGAATTAAATTTTGGATCCGGTAAAATTTTTCTATGACCTATAACACGACGTCTTGGCATATCTAACTATTCCTGTAACAAATATTAAAAATCAATAATACTATAAAGAAATAGTATTATTATAATAAGAATTATATTCTAGTTTATTTTTATTTTTATTTCTTCACTTTTTTTACACCATATTTAGAACGACTAGTTTTTCTTTCTTTCACCCCTGCACAATCTAAAGCTCCACGTACTACGTGATATCTAACTCCTGGTAAATCTTTTACTCTCCCTCCACGTATTAAAATAACAGAATGTTCTTGTAAATTATGACCTTCTCCTCCTATATATGATGTAACTTCAAAACCATTTGTAAGACGTACTCGACATACCTTACGTAAAGCAGAATTAGGTTTTTTAGGAGTAGTAGTATATACACGAGTACACACTCCTCTTTTTTGAGGAGATCCCATTAAAGCAGGAACATTGCTTTTTATAATTTTTCTTGAACGAGGTTTTCGCACTAACTGATTAACTGTTGACATTATATTTCCTTATTGAACAAAATTTTAAAAATACATTAAAATATTAAATTTTTAAATATATTGAAATATAGTAATATATTTTTTTATAATTAATGCTAAATTAATTATTATGAAAATAATTCATTGACCTAATCTCTGTTAATTACCAAGTAATTTGTTTATGATTTTTTACTGTTAAATTAACAAAATAATTATAATCAATAATAGAAAATTGTGATGAAATATATACACTTAAACCACGAGCAATGATATCTTCTTTCAAAACGTACAACATTACTGAATTCAAATTTATTTTTTTTAAAAATATATTATGTTCAATAGCAATTAACACTCCATCCTGTAATGCAATTAAATCATCCTGATGTTCTAACATACTAGAAAGCAATTCAAGATTACAATAACAAGGAGAATTAATAAGAATATGCAACATATTTTATTATCCTTAAAAATTTATAATGAAATTATAATTATTAATATATTTTTTCAGATCTTTAGGATTTAAATATTTTACATTGAATGATAAATTATTAATATTAGACATACCTCTATCTTTAAAAGATTTTTTACAACAATAAATGGTTTTTATTCCATAAATTGGAAGCAACTCCAGCAATAATAAATAATTATGTAATAAAATTTTTTGTGGTTGTTGATTAGGTATTAATTGAAAAATTCCTTCATTAACAAAAAATAAACCTATTTTTTTAAATACTAAAGATGCAGATAAAACCGAATCTACACCTTCACGTCCTATATTACAACCATAAGGACTATGAGAAAATATAAAAGCAACAGATTTCATAATAATATTTAAAATCAATAAAAAACAATATTAAAATTGTATAAAACGATCAGTTTTTTGAATAGAATTTAATAATTCCAAAAAACCTGATAATTTAAAAAAATCACCAATATTACTTTTTTTAAAACCTAATAAAGAAGATTTTTCTGTTTCTAATAATCCACGTTTTAAAGAAGAATTTATACAAATATATAATGGAACTTGAAAATCCTGGTAAAATTTTTTCCATTCATCAAATAAATTCACTTCATTATTAGCGACTGATAACATTAAGTTTGAATTTAATACTCCATTGCCATAAAAAAAAATTAAATCTATTCTATGCTTTAATGATAATAACGCACGAGAAAAAAATAATGCACTACGAGAATTTTGACTATCATAAGGTGATCCTGTAACAATAATAGTATATGTCATATAAATACCACAATCATATATAAAGATATAATTTTATAATGATTATTTATTATTTTTTAAAAAATATATTACTAAAAATAAAACTTGAAAAAATATCTTTATTTAATTTTCATAATTATTAAAATATTATTTATTTAAATACCATACATTACAGCAAAATATTATTTGTAATTTGATTATTTTTTAAATAAAAAATAAAAATGTAAAATATTGTTAATATAAAACTAAATAAAAAATATCTTTCCTAGTGTATTAAAAATCTTTTTTAAAATTATTATTATTTTTATAAAGAATAATATATATAAAATATAAAAACATCATTATTTTAATAACTAAATAATATTTAATGATCAATATATTCAAAATAATAAATATTATTCATTATTTACTAATAATCTGATTATATAAATTTATTCGTTATCAATAAATATCTTCAAAAAAATATCATTGATTTTTTTTAAAATTAATTAAATCAATATAATATTATAAAAATCATAATAAAAATGAAATTATTTATAAATTAAATAAAAAATATATTTTTATGATTAAAATTTTACTGATCGACCATAAACTATTCTGAGTGTTCTATAAAAACGTAGTAAACCTTCATTAATATCTATATTTTTTATATTTAAAGGAGGCGCTAAACGAATGACGTTTGTTCCTGCTTTTAGTATAATTAAACCTTCTTTTAATGCTGTTTTAATTACAATAGGAATATTAATAATATATTCTTGACGAAATACAATTCCTATTAATAATCCTTTTCCTCGAATTTCACTAAATAAATTTAACTTTTTATTTATTTTCACTAATTCTTTTTTAAATATCTGAAATTTACGCTGCACTCCTAATAATAATTTTGGATGATTAATTAAATCTAAAACTGCATTAGACACTGAGCAAGCTAAAGGATTACCACCATAAGTCGTTCCATGTATACCTAATTGTACGATTTTTGCTATTTTTGTACTGGCTAAAGTAGCACCAATAGGAAACCCACCTCCTAAAGCTTTCGCTAATGTAAGAATATCAGGTTTAATACCATAATGTTCATACGCAAATAATTTACCAGTTCTACCAATACCTGTTTGGACTTCATCAATGATTAATAGTACATGATGTTTATTACATAAATCACGTAATCCTACCATAAAATCTATAGTAGCTAATTCTACTCCACCTTCTCCTTGAATTGGTTCTACAATAATTGCACAAGTATGATCATCAATCACTGATTTAACTGATTGCAAGTTATTGTAAGGTACATGAATTATATCTGGAGGTTTAGTTCCGAAACCGTCTGAATATTGATATTGACCACCTACTGATACTGTAAAAAATGTTCGACCATGAAATGAATTATAAAAAGAAATAATTTTATTTTTGTAAACATTGAATTTTTTATTGGAATAATAACGAGCTATTTTTAAAGCAGATTCATTAGCTTCTGCTCCTGAATTAGAAAAAAATACACGTGATTCAAAACTATAATCAATTAATTTCCTTGCTAAATTTAATGATGGTTCATTTACAAATAAATTACTTGTATGCCATAATTTATTACTCTGTTCTTTTAGTGCTTTGATTAATTTAGCATGACAATGTCCTAATGCTGTTACAGCAATACCGCTAGAAAAATCAATATAATCTTTATTCAATTGATCAAATAATCGGCTGCCTTGACCTAAGACAGGAATAAAATCCGCTGGATTATAAAATGGAATCATTACATCATCAAACATTTGTCTATTAAGTATTTTTTTTTTTTCTTTCATTGAAATCCTTACAATAAATTTATTTCATCAATATCTGATTAAAAATATTTTTGTAGTATATAAATAAATATTTATTTTATAAATAAATATTTATTTATAATATTAAAAAATAATTATCAATTGTTTTTTAATTAAATTACTTAACATTATTCTTCCAGTTAAAAAAAAATAAAAATATATTCTTTATATATATCAATTATACTGATTAATATTAATTAATATATCATATCTTTAATAAATATATTTTATATCAAAATGCTTTATGAAAATAATTAATTATTAAAAAACACAAAAAAATAAAATATTTTTTTAAGAAAATAATTATTAATGTATATATTTAAAAATATTTATATATCATATTTAAAATATGTTTCATACACATCTTTATGGTAATACAGGTTAATAAATAATGATATACAAAAACAAAATCAGTCTAACTTTAATTAGTTTTTTTTCTTATTTTTTAACAGGTTCATTAGTAATTGTGACTGGAATGATCATGGGGAATATTGCTAAATTTTTTAATACATCACTTTCTTCTATGAGCTATACTTTTACTATTTTAAATTTTGGAATTTTAATGGCTATTTGTTTGAATACTTGGATAAAAAATTATATATCATTTAAAATACAAATATATTTTGGATACATTTGTATTATTGTGGCAATACTAGCACTGATATATAGTAAAAATTTAATTATTTTTTCAATGAGTATGTTTATATTAGGAATAGTAAGTGGTATCACCATGTCAATAGGAACATTTTTCATAACATATCTATATGACGGTCATCAAAGAGCGATAGTGTTGTTAATAACAGATTCTTTTTTTAGTATGGCAGGAATGGTATTTCCTTTTATAAGTAGTATGATATTATCATATCAAAAACCATGGTATTGGATATATATTTTAATTGGAATAATTTATTCTATAATATTTATTATTGCTATTAATACAAATTTCCCACAATTAAACAATTACCTAAATAATAAAAAAACAATAAACCAAAAAAAACCAATCAAAATCAATATAATTATACTTTCTATATCAGCTACATGTTATATCTTAGGACAATTAGGATTTATTTCTTGGATTCCAGAATATATTATGCAAACTAAACATTTAACAATTAACCAAGCTGGTAAATTAGTTAGTTACTTTTGGATGTTGTATATGATTGGTATGTGGATATTTAGTATAATATTAAATTTTATTAACATAAAAAAATTATTTTTATTTTTAACCGGTACATCAACTATTTTAATGTATTTATTTATTAATAATCAAGAAATAAACAAGTTAGAATACTTAATAGCATTACTGGGTTTTTTTTCTAGTGCAATTTATACAATAATTATTACTTTAGCTTCTTTGCAAACAAAAAAACCTTCAGTTAAAAATATTAATTTAATTCTGATATCTGGAACGATAGGAACACTTTTAACATTTATTATTACTAGTGTCATTGTAGAAAAAAAAGGAATTTACGCAGTATTAATTACATCTAATATATTGTATGCTATTGTTTTTATATTATCTATTACTCTCAACTTTTTTACCATTAATAAAAGTATAATCAAAAATTATATTAAAAAATAAAAATATCGCTCATCAAATAAAATTATCGGTTAAATAATTTTCAATATATTTTAATAATATTTAACCGGTAATCCTATAGCTTTATAAACTTGATCTAAAGTAATTTTTGCTTGACATTGAGCTTTTTCAGCTCCAGATTTTACAATATTTTGCAAATAATCTTCGTTTTTTCTAAAATCAAAATATTTCTTTTGCAAACAAGATATTTTATCTGCAATAAAATCAGATAAATCATGTTTAAATTTACTATACATTACATTAGCATATTCATTTTCTAAACTTTTTATTGTTTTTCCAGAAAAACTAGAAAATATATTTAATAAATTTGATATACCTGCTTTATTTTTTTTATTATAAATGATTGAACAAGGATTATCAGAATCTGTTTGAGCATGATGAATTTTTTTTATAATAGATGAAATATCTTCTAATAAAAATATCGTGTTTTTTGTATTAGGATCAGATTTAGACATTTTTTTAGTAGGATTTAATAAAGACATAATTTTAGAACCAGTTTTTGAAATTAAAGATGAAGGCAATACAAATAATTTTTTGTATATATTATTAAATCGAATAACAATATCATGTATTAACTCTAAGTGTTGCTTTTGATCTTCACCTACTAATATTATATCAGTTTTATATAATAATACATCAGAAGCCATTAAAACAGGATAATTTAACAATCCAACGTTAATATTGTTCGAAAAACGTATAGATTTATCTTTAAATTGAGTCATTCGTGATAATTCACCAACATAACTAAAACAATTTAATATCCAACTCAACTGTGTATGTTCATAAACATGAGATTGAATAAAAATAATTGCTTGATTAGGATCAAACCCACAAGCTAAATATAATGCTATCATATCTAAAATAGATCTAGATAAATCATTTGATTTTCTTCTAACAGTAATAGAATGTAAATCAGCTATACAAAATAAACAATCAAATTTATCTTGTATATGAACTAAATTATTTAAAACACTAATATAATTACCAATAGTAGGCATTCCTGATGGTTGGATGGCACTGAATAATTTTTTTTTAAATAATTTCATTATTTTTTCCATTTATTTTATTTTAAAAAAAAATAAAACAATATTTATTAATAATGTAAAATAAATATCAATTTACTTTTATATTTTTCATATTTCTCTTAATTAAAAAATTTCAAATAAAATTTTTTTACTAAACACAATCACTTAAAAATACTGAATTTAATTTAGATCGAATGGAATTTAAAACTAATTTATAATCCAAACTATCAAATAATACTGATCCTAATACAAAAATATTGGCTCCAGCAGATGCAATGTCCACTATGTTACTAATTTTTATACCACCATCTACTTCTAATAAAACATTGAATTTACTACGATCAATTAAATTCCTTACTTGATAAATTTTATTCATAACAGATGAAATAAATTTTTGATTACTAAAACCTGGGTTCACTGACATTAATACAATTAAATCTAATTTATCTAAAACATAATCTAAATAATGTAATGAAGTAGATGGATTAAAACTTAACCCAGCTTTACAGCCAAATTTTTTAATTAAATTTATAGTATTATCTATGTGATTAGTTGCTTCTGGATGAAAAGTAATAAATGTAGCTCCTGCTTGAGCAAAAGCAGGAATAAATATGTCTACTGGTTTCGTCATAAGATGTACATCAATTGGCGCTGTGATATTAAAATCTCTAAGAGATTTTAATATCATTGGACCCATTGTTAAATTATTTACATAATGACCGTCCATAACATCAAAATGAATTAAATCCCCCCCTGCAGTTAAAGCTCTCGTTACATCTTCACCTAATCGAGCAAAATTAGCTGATAAAATTGAAGGAGCTAACAAAAACTGATTCATTTATTTCTCCAATATTTAAATTAAATCATTTTTTTAAATTTATTGATAATAATAAAAATAATTAAATAAATATTCAAATAATATTAATTTTTTTAAAATATTTTTTATGTGAATTATATAAAAATTAAAATATAAAAAAAAATAATTATCATTAATATAATTTTAAAAATCAAGAAAAGGTGCAATAAAACAATTTGAAAAATATAAAATTAATTAAAAGTTTAACATTGACACCTTTTCGTTTTTAAAACTACATATTGTATATATTTACTGATAACTCACTTTTTCGTATAAAAATTCTGTAAATATACTATAATGCTCATTATTATATAACTTATTGTGTTAAAATATTTTTAGAATCAATATTTGATATTAATTAATGAATATTACATTTTTATATAAAAATAATATTAACAATATTATATCTAAAATTATCAATATAAAATTTATTAAAATTTTATATTGATAATATAAAATAATTAAATTAATTATTCAAAATATTTTATTTTTTAAAATAATTAATATTATTCTATGTGTTTAATATAATTATTAAGAATCATAATTAGTTTTTATAACAAAATCGTTACTGAGACTCTTTTATCGCTGCTAATATTATATTTTTATCAACACCAGTTTGAATTTTAGCTTTGCCTATATTGATAGGCAATATTAATCTTACTGTGCCAGAAATTACTTTTTTATCTCGCATAATATATGGTAAATATGAAGATGGAGGCATATTTTTTGGTCCTTTGGTTGGCAAACCTGCTCTCATTAACAAATTTATAATACGTTTGGTATCTATGCGTTTTAAATAACCTAACATTTCTGAAGTACGAGCAGACATTACAATGCCTACTGATACTGCTTCTCCATGTAACCAGTTACCATAACCAGAATGAGATTCAATCGCATGTCCATAAGTATGCCCTAAATTTAATATTGCTCGTATATTGGCTTCTCTTTCATCTAAAGAAATAATTTTAGATTTTATTTCACAACACTTTTTAATACAATATATAATTTCTTTTTCTTGTAATATTAATAATAAATGTAAATTGTCTTCAACCCAAGAAAAAAATTCTTCATCAAATATAATAGCATATTTAATTACTTCTGCTAGTCCAGCAACTAGTTCATTAGTTGACAATGTGCTTAAATAATTTAAATTAATAATAACAGACGAAGGTTGCCAAAAAGTACCTATCATATTTTTTCCTAAAATATGATTAACTCCAGTTTTACCACCTACAGAAGCATCTACTTGCGATAAAAAAGTAGTTGGTATTTGAATAAAACGAACACCTCTTTGATAAATCGAAGCAGCAAAACCTGTTATATCTCCTATTACTCCACCACCTAATGCAATTAATGTAGTATCACGACTGTGTTGTTTATCTAATAAAGCAGAAATAATTACTTCAGTTTCATTAAAAGTTTTATACTGTTCTCCATCAGACAAAATGACTTGATCAACTTTAATTCCAGATTTTCTTAGTTCATATAATAATTGATCTTTCCATAAATTAGCCAGAGTTTTATTAGTTACAAGCATTGCTTGCTCACCTGACTGCAAAGGATAAAAAATAGAATCATTTTCAAATAAAGAAGATCCTATAATTATAGGATAACTTCGTTTGCCTAACATTACTGTAATTTTTTCCACGGTATTTTTATATCAACCTTATTCATTGAACTATTACATATAATTAATTTTTATCTAAAATTTGAATAATAAATTGTGAAACAGATTTTGCACTTTTAGAATCAGTACTCACTTTAAAATCTGCGATCTCTTCATATAAAAAATTTCTATCTTTGGCTAATTTTTCTAATATCATTCTTGTTGAAATTTTTTTATTTTCTTCTTGTAACAAAGGACGGTTTTTATCTCTTTTTGTTCTAATTAATTGCTTATCAATACTAGTTTCTAAATAAATAACAATACCTCTAGAAGACAGACGATTTCTTGTTTCTTTAGATTGAATAGAACCACCACCAGTAGCTAATATAATCCCTTGTTTATCTGTTAATTCATTAATAATTTTTTCTTCTCGATCACGAAAACCTATTTCGCCTTCTACATCAAAAACCCAGCTAATATCTGCTCCAGTTCGACGCTCAATTTCTTGATCCGAATCATAAAATTCCATATTGAGTTGTTGAGCTAAATGCCGGCCTATAGTACTTTTTCCAGCTCCCATCGGACCTACTAGAAAAATATTTCGTTTTTCTGCCATATTTATATTATTACTAAAATAATTTGTGAATGATAACCAATCCATTGTTGTGAACGGATGGTAAGATAGTAAGATTATATTTATATATACATGAATAATAATCAATTTTTAAAAACATAATAAACTTGTTATATCTAAAATTTTATTTAGAATATCAATTCTATCAATATATTTTAACTTAATATAAAATACAACTTAATTATAAACACTAATTAAAATAATTATATATATTAATATTATTATTTAATACCATAAACAAATGTAATAAATCAATATAATTCAAACAATAATAATAAATATCATAATATAAAATTAATGAAATAAAATATAAATATATTATTCACTATATAATATTCAATATTACTGATCACAATATATAATATACAAAATAATAATTTGAATCTGAAATTAATTCATGATATTATCTATGACCAAGATGTATTAATGAAATCATTAACGAATGATTTCATTAATACATCTTGGTCATAGATAATATCATGAATTAATGATGAATTATTTTTTTTAATTTTTTATTATTCAAAAAAAAAAAAAAAAAAAAATAAATAATTCATCATTAATTTAAAAATAATAAAATATTATATATAATAAAAATATTAAATTGATATAAATTAGAATACATATAAAATTATTTGCATTAAAGGTGAGATGTCCGAGAGGCTTAAGGAACATGCCTGGAAAGCGTGTATACGGAAACGTATCAAGGGTTCGAATCCCTTTCTCACCAAAAAAATATCAATAAAAACATGAATATTCTTCAAATGAACCTTAATAAAAATATTTTCAATAAGTTTGTTTAATTGAAAAAAAAAATCATTATAATAAAACTGATTCCAACGCTAATAATATCATATCATCAAATGTCTGTTCTCTATCTTGAGAAGAAATATGTTCTTGATGCAGAATATGATCAGATACTGTACAAACAGATAAAGATTTTACTCCCAGTTCAGCTGATAAACCATATATTCCAGCTGTTTCCATTTCTATTCCTAAAATATTAAATTTTTTAATCAGAGTTAATCTAAAATCATCATTTTGACAATAAAACAAATCTGTACTAAATAAATTTCCAATTAAAATTGGAATTTGTAATTTTTTTGCAACCAATACCATGTTCATCATCATCTGAAAATCAGCTATAGCAGAAAAATCATAATTATTAAATCTTATTCGATTTACTTGTGAATCTGTACAAGCTCCCATTCCAATAATAATATCTCTTAATTTTATATTTTTATGTATAGTACCACATGTTCCAATACGAATAATTTTTTTTACATTATATGATTTAACTAACTCATAAACATAAATTGAACAAGAAGGTATACCTATTCCATGACTTAAAACAGAAATCTTACATTTCTTATAATAACCAGTAAAACCTAACATAGCACGAGTATTATTAACTAAAACACTATCCGTTAAATATTTTTCTGCAATATATTTTGCACGAAGTGGATCTCCAGGCATTAATACAATATCTGAAAAATCATCTTTATTAGCATTGATATGAATAGTCATAAAAATTATTGTTTCCTATCATCTAAAAATGGTTAAATTTTAATCATTTTTTAAAAATGATAATCATTATCATCAAAAATATATTTAAATCATACTAGTACCATAATGCATACTTGAAAGAGAAAAATACTGTGAAATAGTTTGAGCAATATCCGAAAAAGTATTACGATGTCCTAAATAATGACTTTTATAACCAGGTCTATACAACAATATTGGAATAAATTCTCGAGTATGTTCTGAACCAATCCAAGTAGGATCACATCCATGATCTGCTGTAATAATTAATAAATCTTTTTTTTGTATTTTATTAATTATATTTAATAATTTTAAATCAAAAAATTCTAAACCTTTGGCATAACCGGAAACATCTCTTCTATGCCCCCAAACAGAATCAAAATCAACAAAATTTGTAAAAATTATTGAATTATCTTTAGCCTGATCAATTGCCATATTTGTTTTTTCAAATAAATCTGCTAATCCATATGCTGGTATTTTTTGCGTAATACCTCTTCCTGAAAAAATATCTGATATTTTTCCAATACCAATAACTTCTCCATGTTTTTCTAAAATTAATTTTTCCATGACTGTACGTTCATTTATTGCAATTGAATAATCTTTACGATTATTCGTTCTTGTAAATTCTTTTTTGTTATTACCTAAAAATGGTCTAGCGATGACTCTTCCAATATTATATTTTGTATTATTTAAAATATTACGTACTGAACAAGATAGTTTATAAAGATTATTTAAACCAAAAAAATTTTCATGACAAGCAATTTGAATAACAGAATCCATTGAAGTATAAAAAATTGGTTTACCAGTATGAATATGTTCTTCTCCAAACTGTTGTAATATTGTAATGCCAGAAGAATGACAATTACCAATAATTCCAGGAATATTACAGTGTGAAATAATATTTTCTAATAATTCTTCAGGAATACTAGATTTTTTATTTAAAAATCTATCCCATGATGTTAAAATTGGCACTCCCATAATTTCAAAATGACCAGACAAAGTATCTTTTCCGGAAGAAATAGAACTAGCATACGCATAACTCGCAATTACATCTATATTAAAATTCAATTCTATAGGAAAAGAACCAGTTAATCTGTGCATTAATTTCCCTAAACCTAAAGAAATTAAATTAGGAATATTCAAAGGACCTTGTCTTCCATGATTGGCTTTTTTTAAAAAACACATTTCATAAATATGTTTAAAAGTATTAGCTCCTTCATCATTAAATTTAAATGCATCTGTTGAAGATCCTATTCCAAAAGAATCTAATAACATAATAACAACTCTATTCATAGAATATCTATCTCGAATAAAATAATAATTTTAATAAAATATAGATACATAAAAAATAAAATAAAAATATTAAATTAATGTAATCATAGTATTAATTATTATTAAAAAATTTATTAATAATGTAATGAATAAAATCTTTTTAAAAAGTTGTAAAAAAATAATATAATCAAAAATCAGTAAAAAATTAATTTTGTCTTATTTCACTAAATTTTATTTGAGGATAATTAGAAATTATTAAATTTAAATTAAATAAACTAGGAGCTATATATGTCAAATAACCAGAACTATCAATTGCTAAATATTCTTTGTTTTGCAACTTAAATTGATCTAATTGAATTAAGTCATTACAAAATATCCATCTAATAGCAGCAATACTAACATTCTTATAACATGCTTCAATTTGATATTCTAATTTTAACCTTTCCAAAATCACATCTAATTGTAAAATACCTAAAACACCTAAAACTAAATCATTGTTTATTAAAGGATAAAATATTTGAACAGCACCTTCTTCTGATAATTGCAATAAACCTTTAAATAATTGTTTTTTCTTTAATGGGTTTTTTAAATAAATAATACGAAATATTTCAGGAGAAAATCGTGGTAGTTCAAGAAAATTAATCAATTCTCCTTCCGTAAATGTATCTCCTATTACAATAGATCCATGATTATATATACCAATTATATCTCCTGGATATGCTTCTTCTATAATATTTCTATCTCCAGCTAAAAATCTAATTGCATTATTTAAAATAAATGTTTTTCTCAGACGAACGTTTTGTAATTTAATTCCTTTGTAATAACGACCTGATACAATCCTTATAAAAGCAATACGATCACGATGTTTTAAATCCATATTGGCTTGTATTTTAAAAACAAATCCAGTAAATAAATTTTCTTCAGGATATATAACACGAGTATTACTATGTTTAAATTTTGGACACGGTCCCCATCGGACTAAAAAATTAAACATGTGATTAATTCCAAAACTACGCAAAGCGCTACCAAAAAAAACCGGAGTTATTTTCCCATCAACAAAACAACTATTATTAAATTGACTATAGCATGTATTAATTAATTCAACATCTTCTCTTAATTTTTTTGCAAAATCCAATCCAATATGCATTTCTAATGATTTATTATATAAATCTGATAATGTTGTAATATTATAATCATTAAAATTATTATTTTGTTTGAATTTATAAACGTCTACCATTGAATTATAAAAATTATAAATTCCTTTGAATGAAGAACCACAACCGATAGGCCAAGTGATAGGAATACATTTTATTTTTAATTCTGATTCAATTTCATCTAATATTTTTATCGGATCTTTACTATCTCTATCTAATTTATTAATAAAAGTTACAGTAGGTGTATTATTTAATGAAAGAACATGCATTAACTTCTTAGTTCGTATTTCCACACCTTTAGCAGAATCAATAACCATTAAACAAAAATCGACTGCAGTCAAAATTCTATATGTATCTTCTGAAAAATCTTCATGTCCTGGAGTGTCTAATAAATTAATTAAACAATTACAATAAGTAAATTGCATAACAGAACTGGTAATAGAAATACCTCTTTCTTTTTCTATTTTCATCCAATCTGATTTAACATATTTTTTAGATTTTTTAGATTGAATAGTACCAGTCTCATGGATAACTTTTCCTAAAAATAAAATTTTTTCAGTCAAAGTTGTTTTTCCAGAATCAGGATGCGCAATAATCGCAAAAGTACGTCGTTTTTGAATTTCTATAAAATTATTTTTAATAGACATTAATTGTCTCATTTTTTATCTAAAATTAATAGTGATAAACAACAAAAACAACGCTAAAAAAATAAATTAAAATATAATTATTTATTATTAAATAATAATAAAAAAATTAATGTAATAAAATATTTTTATATAAATATCAATACTATTTTTCAAAAAAATAATAATTGTTATTAAACAATTATCTTCAATTTTAATTTTAAAATTTATAAATATTATCAAAAATAAAACACATTATGATATAAATACCGTTTCAAAAAATTAATCAATATCTTTAATAAAATGAATGGTTCCCACGGTTATGATTAGTAATATCTTGAACACCTTTTAAATTTGGAAATTCTAACAATATTTTTTTTTCTATTCCATCTTTCAGAGTCATGGTTATCATGGAACAACCATTACATCCACCTCCAAATTCTAATATTATATAACCTTCATCAGTAATATTGATTAATTTTACATATCCACCATGATTAGATAATTGAGGATTAATGTGATATTCTAAAAAATCTTCTACACGATTATTTAACATCAATTTTTCAGATAATACTTGTTTAACATATGGAGCTTTTAAAATCAATCTTTCTTCTAATTTATCTGTAATGAGATCAATGTAAGCGTTTTTTAAATATGGTAAGTATTCCTTATTAATATAAATACAAAAACCAACATAGTAAAAAACACTATCAGATGTTCTTATTTCATCTTTTAAACAGTAAGTAACTTTACCTTCAGCTTGATTAGTTCCAACATTTTGTACAAAAATTCTAATTTGTGTACCTGCATCTTCTTTTTGCAATAATGTACGAAAATATAACTCTGCTTTTTTTGAAATAACAATCATAATAATATTTAATCAAAAATAATATAATATTAAAATATTTTAACTGATTAATTTAATAAAAACAATATTCAAAAAAACAAGAACGATGATTTAAATTTATATATTTTTAAAATAATTATATATTATATATATATATATATGAACTATAATCAATAAATATATGAAAAAACTAATATTTAATATTATTGGAAACGGAAAACCAAATTTAGTATTACTACATGGTTATGGATTTAATTCAAAAATATGGAATATAATAATCAATAATCTGAAACCATATTTTAATTTGTATTTAATTGATTTACCTGGATTTGGTAATAATAATCAATATTATATGAATTTAGAAGAAACAGTTAATACTTTATCTCAAAATATACCAGAAAAATCTATTTGGATGGGATGGTCATTGGGTGGCCTTGTTGCGAGTAAATTATCGTTAATGTATCCTAATAATGTTATAGCAATTATCACAGTTAGTTCTTCACCATACTTTATTCAAGAAAAAAGTTGGCCTGGAATAAGTAGAATTCAATTAAAAAATTTTTATTATAAAACTAAAAATAATTTTTTAGATACAATAGAAAAATTTTTATTATTACAATCAGGTGATATTGCTAATCAAAATCAAATAAGATATTTAATTAAATTAATACTATTAGAAAAAAAACCAAATTCTTTAGCATTGAAAATTGGTTTTAATATACTAAATAAAATTGATTTAAGAAAAAAAATAAAAAAATCTTCTATTCCATTATTAAGAATATATGGAAAATTAGATACTATAGTACCATATGAAATAAAAAATATTTTAGATCAATACTGGCCAAATACATATTCTAGTATATTAAACAAATCAGCACATATTCCATTTATCTCACAATCTCATTTATTTTGTCAAATTATATTAAAATTTTTATATTTTTTAAAAAAATACAAAAAAATGAATTAATTATTTAAATAACAGATACAGTTCTATAAAAATATAGATCCATATCTGTTATTTTAAAAAAATATTAAAAAGGAATTTCATCATCGAAATCTATTGGAGACAAAGAATTTACAGCAGAGTTTTTCCCAGGATAATCATTTAATGAATCATCTTCTAAAACATTTTTTTCTTTTTTAGAAATTTTTTTCTGATTATTTAATTGTGTTGACATTGAAGATGATATATTAGAATTACGATTACCTAACATTTGCATTGTTCCTGAAACGTTAACAACTACTTCAGTGGTATAACGTTCTACACCATTTTGGTCTTGCCATCTTCTAGTATGCAAAGATCCTTCAATATATACTTGAGAACCTTTTTTTAAATATTCACCTGTTATTTCAGCTGGTTTTCCAAATAATACAACTCTATGCCATTCTGTTTTTTCTTTTAATTCACCTGTATTTTTATCTTTCCAACTATCAGATGTAGCAAGAGTAATGTTAGCTACTGCATTACCATTAGGCATATAACGAATATCTGGATCTTGTCCTAAATGTCCAATTAAAATAACTTTATTAATTCCTCTGCTAGCCATAATACTATATACCTTTTAAAAAATAAAACATGATATTTAAAAAAATAATGAAAATACTGCTAAATTATTATATACATTTTAATAACAATATATTCATATATATATTGATTATTTATATATTTTTTTTTAAAATATTATAATATATATCATAATAATTAATAAAAAAAAAATAATAAAATTGATATTATTTAAAATAATATTTATAAACATAATTCAATATATGTTTAAAATACATGAATATTCATAAAATTAATATTAAAAACCATTGCAATAAAAATAAAATATGATAAAAAATAATCAAATAAATAATTAGCAATATATATATAAATATATTATTCTTAGATATAATTTATTATATCTAAGAATAATATATTTAAAAATTTTAAAAAAAAATATAATTAAATTTTTAAAAACTACAAAATCATAAATTGATAATCAAATAACCATTTTAATCAAAAAAAAAGTAATAACATAAAAACAATTATTATTGTATTATAATTAAGTATTATTTTTATTTTAAAAACTAAAAATAATATTTCTTAAAATCTGTAATAAATAAATCAAATATAAATATATTCAATATCATTGAAAGATTTGTATAACATAATTAATTTACAAATAATCTAAATAATAATAAATATTTTTCTAAAAAAATATATATCAAAAATAATTATAAATATGTAAAATCATTTTTGCAAAAATAATTTATGTTTTTTATTAAAATTTTGATTTATATAAAATATATAAATTATATTTTTATTTTGATCAATAAAAATAACAACCATCAATTTTGATATATTATCATCAATAAATCAGAAATAATCAAAATTAATATAATTTATTTATTTAATCTAAAAATAGTCTAAAAAAATTCTAAAAAAAATCACAAAATTATTTTATTTATAGATCTGTTGTTTATTAATTTTATATAATATATATTATCAATGATTAAAAACTTTAAGAAATATTATTTTTATTAAAAAATGTAAAAAAAGCTATTAATTATAGTAAAAATAGTAATAACATCATCTTAATTTATCAATAAATATTATATTTTTAATAAAAATAATTAAATTAATAATTTATTTCCTTAAACCTTAGTAAAAATTTTTTGATTTTTATCTCATATGAAAGATAATAAATTGTTTAAAAAAGAAAATGAAAAAAATGTTAATAACATTAAAATTCCACCACACTCTTTAGAAGCTGAACAATCAGTTTTAGGTGGATTAATGTTAGATAATGAACAATGGGATTGTGTATCAGAACATGTAGTAGAAGAAGATTTTTTTAGCAAAGCTCATCAATTGATATTTCGTGAAATGCAATCTCTTTTAGATCTTGGTTATCCCATTGATTTGATTACGTTATCTGAATCATTAGAACAAAATGGAAAACTAGAGCAAGTCGGACGTTTTTCATATTTAGCAGAATTATCAAAAAATACTCCTAGTACTGCAAATATCATTGCTTATGCAGATATAGTAAGAGAAAGAGCTATTGTTAGAGAAATTATTTCTGTTTCTAATAGAATATCTAATGCTAGTTATAATCCTCAAGGAAGAAAAAGTGAAGAATTATTAGATTTTGCTGAATCCAGTGTATTTAAAATTGCAGAAAAAAGATCTAAAAAAAATTCTGGACCGAAAAATATAGAAGAAATATTAGATTCCACTATTGCTAGCATTGAAAAATTATTTGATAATCCTCATAATGGAATCACAGGAATCAATACTGGATATCATGATCTTAATAAAAAAACTTCTGGTTTACAACAATCAGATCTGATTATTATCGCTGCACGTCCTTCAATGGGAAAAACAACATTTGCTATGAATATTTGTGAAAACGCAGCAATGATATACAAAAAACCAGTATTAATTTTTAGTTTAGAAATGCCAGTCGAACAAATTATGATGCGTATATTATCTTCATTATCTCGTGTACACCAAACAAAAATACGTACAGGACAATTGAACGATGAAGACTGGGCAAGAATTTCAAGCACAATTAATATTTTATTAAAAAAGAAAAATATTTATATTGATGATGCTTCAGGATTAACTCCTAGTGAAATACGATCTCGATCTAGAAGAATATATCGAGAAAACAATGGACTCAGTTTAATTATGGTAGATTATTTACAATTGATGAAAGTACCATCACTATCAGAAAACAGAACTTTAGAAATAGCAGAAATATCTCGAACCTTAAAATCTTTAGCTAAGGAATTAGAAGTTCCAATTATTGCTTTATCGCAATTGAATCGTTCATTAGAACAAAGATCTGATAAACGTCCAATCAATTCTGATTTACGTGAATCAGGATCATTAGAACAAGACGCCGATTTGATTATGTTTATTTATAGAGATGAAATATATCATGAAAATAGTGATTTAAAAGGAATAGCGGAAATTATTATAGGTAAACAAAGAAATGGACCAACTGGAACAATTAGACTGACATTTAATGGACATTGGTCTAGATTTGATAATTATGCTGGACCGAAATACTCGGAAGAATAAATACATAAATAATGATATATATTAATTATCATATATGATCATTTATCATAACTGATGAATCAACAACAACTATAAATATAACAATCATTATAACAAAATTAATAATCATATCTAATTTTAGATTAGATGCATAACCATTATCAATATGTTCATATAAAACATTTTTTTATAATAAAAATATTAATATTGTTATTATAAAAAATAAAAATACAATATATTAATTTTAATTATTACAATATAAATATAAACTATGAAAATAAAGTTTGGTATAGTAATGGATCCTATTAATAATATTAATATTAAAAAGGATTCTAGTTTTGCAATGTTATTAGAAGCACAAAAAAGACAATATATAATTTATTATATGGAACTAAAAGATTTATATTTAAAAAATAACCAAGCATATGCAAGAACACGTATTTTAAAAATTCAAAAAAAAGAAAAAAAATTTTTTAATTTTATTAAAGAAGAAAATATTTTATTATCCAATATAAATGTTATATTTATGAGAAAAGATCCTCCTGTAAATATGGAATTTATTTATGCAACATATATTTTAGAAAGAGCCGAACAAGAAGGTACTTTAGTTATTAATAAACCTAAAAGTTTAAGAGACTGTAATGAAAAATTATATACAACTTGGTTCCCATCTATTACACCAAAAACTTTAGTTACTAGTCAAATTGAAAAAATTAAAAATTTTTTAGTTCAAAATAAAGATATTATTTTGAAACCACTAAATTCTATGGGCGGAGACTCAATTTTTCGTGTAACTATACATGATCCAAACGTATCAGTAATTTTAGAAACCATTACAAAGAAAAATAATAATTATTGTTTAGTGCAACAATATCTTCCAGAAATTCAATATGGTGACAAAAGAATATTAATGATTAATGGAAAAGCAATTCCATTATGTTTAGCAAGAATTCCAAAAATAGGTGAAACTAGAGGAAATTTAGCAGCTGGGGGGATAGGAAAAATACAACCACTGACTGAAAATGATTGGAAAATTGTCAATATACTATCGCCAATATTAAATAAAAAAGGACTAATAATAGTAGGATTGGACGTTATCGGAAACAAATTAACTGAAATCAATATTACTAGTCCTACAGGAATATGCGAAATTCAATCTAAATATGAAAAATCTATAACCGAGTTAATATTTCAATCTATAGAAAAAAAAATATTTAAAAAATAAAAATATAATATATATATTTTATATACATATAAATCATTCTTTACTAATATAATATATTAACTATAATAATTTTAATATTAGTTAATTCATTTGAATGGAAATATCATAAAAAAATATTATGTTTATAATAGCATTTGATTTTGGTACTCAAAATATCGGATTAGCTGTAGGACAAAAAATTACTCTTACAGCTCAACCATTAACTGCTATTCCATCAAAAAATGGAGACCCAAATTGGGATATAATAAAAAAAATATTATTTGAATGGAATCCTATGATTATTATAGTAGGATTACCATTAAATATGGATGGAAGCAAACAAGAAATTACTTACAGAACAGAAATATTTGCTCAAAATCTTAAAAATAAATTTCATTTTCCCGTAAAATTACAAGATGAAAGACTTAGTACTATAGAAGCAAAATCAATTTTATTTCAACGTTATGGATTTAAATCTCTAATAAAAAATAAAATTGATTCTATATCAGCTATGATTATTTTAGAAAGTTGGCTGAATAATAATTAATTAAATTAATATTATTCATTTCATAATTTCATAATAAAAATATATTTATTTCTTAAAAATATTTTTAATAAAAAAAAAACAAATAAAATATATTTTATATATATAAATATATTTTTATCATTGAAAAATAATTTATTATATATATTTAAAATATCACATTTTTCTTATTTAAAAATATTATTTTTCAATTTATTATTCATGAATTATATAAAATAAAACAAAAATATGATTAAAATACCATCACTTAGTTTATATATTCATATTCCTTGGTGTAAAAAAAAATGTCCCTATTGCGATTTTAATTCTTATCCTACCACAGGAGAAATTCCAGAAAAAAAATATATTTTTCATTTATTGCAAGATTTAAAACAAAATATACAATTAATAAAAAATAGAACTATATGTAGTATTTATATAGGAGGAGGAACACCTAGTTTAATTCATCCGAAAATCATAAAAAAATTGCTAGAAGATGTTAAAAATATTGTTCCTGTTTTAAAAAATGCTGAAATTACTATAGAAATGAATCCTAACATTCAAGAAATAAAATATATTCCAGATTATTGCAATGCTGGAATTAATAGAATTTCAATTGGAATTCAAAGTTTTAACAAAAATTTATTAAAAAAAATAGGAAGAAATTATACTGACATGGAAATTTATAAAATTATGAACTTTATAAAAAATATTCCATTTATTAATTTAAATTTAGATCTTATGTATGGATTACCTCAACAATCTATAAATACTGGTATATTAGATATAGAAAAAACTATTCAATATAATCCCACACATATTTCATGGTATCAATTAACCATAGAACCAAATACATTATTTGAATTAAATCAACCTATTTTGCCTAAAGAAAATATATCATGGAATATTTTTAAATATGGTAATCAATTATTAAAAAAATCAGGTTACCAACAATATGAAATATCATCATTTTCTAAACCAGGATATCAATGTAAACATAATTTAAATTATTGGCGTTATGGTGATTATTTAGGAATAGGATGCGGAGCACATAGTAAAATCACTAAAAAAAATGGAGATATAATTAGAATAATTAAAAAAAAACAAATTTTTAATTTTATGAATGGTGAATATATTGAAAAAATAACATTCATAAAACCAGAAGAGCGAGCCTTTGAATATTTTATAAATCATTTTAGAATATTTGAACCAATATCTAAAAAACATTTTTCACAATTAACCGGATTAAATCCTATTGACATTAAAAATGAAATAAATGATGCAGTTTTAAAAAAATATCTTAAAAAAAATCATACACATTGGGAAACAACAAAAAAGGGAAAATTATTTTTAAACAATTTACTAGAAATATTTATAAAAAATAATATTAACCAATCTTGATCAAAGATATAAAAATTTTAAACAAATATAAAATTAGTTTTTCTTCTGAAATAATAAATCAAAAATTTTATGTCCTAAAATTTGTCCTTTTTTTTCAAATTTAGTTATTATTCTCGATTTTTTTATATCTGCATAAGCCTGATTAAATGATTGATCGACATAAATATCAATATTTTTTATATAATTAATGATATCATATGCATAATTATTCCAATCTGTTGCAATATGTAAAATACCATTTTTAATTAATTTTTGAGAAAGTAAAAATAAAAAATCAGGTTGTAACATTCTTCTTTTTTGATGTTTTTTTTTAGGCCATGGATCTGGAAAAAATATTTTAATTTGATATAATTGACTATTTGAAATCATATTATTTATAACATCTACTGCATTATAACAAATAATCTTTAAATTTTTTATATTCAGTAAATATACTTGATTAAGACAAGAAGCAATACCTGGCAAATATACTTCTATTCCTAAAAAATTTTTTTCTGGATGATTTAAAGCCATATTAACTAAATTTTCTCCTGTTCCAAAACCGATTTCTAAAATTAATGGTGCATTACGATTAAATATTTTTACAAAATTAATTAATTGATTTTGAAAACTTATACCAAAAATTGAAAAATAATTTTTAATTGATGTTGTATGAGATTTAGTTAATCGACCTCGACAAGAAGTTGATAAAGGAGTAGTAAACAACCCAGAACTTTGAAATAAATATTTTTGAATAAACGAATCTCTGTTCAACATAGTATCAAACCTGAATAATAGATTAATCTTTTATTAAACTATATATATTTTATTGAAAAATATAAATATATATTTACATTCAATTTTTTAATTTTTGATTGATATGATGTACGATATTAAATAAAATAAATGAGATATTTTATGATTTTTTCGCAATTAGTATTAAATTGGTTTCATTTTTTTGGTAGAAAAAATCTGCCATGGCAAAAACAAAAAAATTTATATAATATTTGGATATCAGAAATTATGCTACAACAAACACAAGTCAAAATTGTTGTTCCATATTTTAAAAAATTTATAAAAACGTTTCCAAATATAAAAACGTTAGCAAATAGTTCTTTAAAAAATATTATGTATGTTTGGAGTGGTTTAGGTTATTATACTAGGGCAAGAAATTTACATAAAACATCTAAAATTATTTTGGAAAAATATAACGGTATTTTCCCTGATAATTTTAATGTAATTATTAATTTCCCGGGTATAGGAAAAACCACTGCTGGAGCTATTTTATCATTTGCATTAGGATCATATTTTTCTATTTTAGATAGTAATGTAAAAAGAGTATTATTAAGATTTTATCTAATAAAAAAATATATAAAAAATCAAAATTCAGAGAAAAAACTATGGAAAATAATTGAATTAATTACACCAATTTATAACACTGATAAATTTAACCAAGCTATAATGGATATAGGGTCTTTAATTTGTACTATTAAACAACCAAAATGCCATTTATGTCCATTAAATTACTTATGTTTATCTTATAAAAATCAAATATGGTTAAATTATAAAATAAAAAAAAATACAAAAAGTAAAATTAATAAAACTTTTTTATGTACTATTATAAGATACAAAGATTCTATTTTTTTAGAAATGAATAAAATTTATAATTTATGGAATTCTTTATTTATTTTACCTATGTTTGAAAAAAAAACAGAAATGTTAATATGGTTTAAAAAAAATCAATTAGATTATAAAAAAACAATTAAATTAAAATCAATTCATTGTATATTAAGTAATTACTCTTTAAAAATAAACATCAATATAATAAATATTAAATCAAAAAAAGAAATTTTAAAAAAAAAATCTAATATATGGTATAAATTATTTAACCCTCAATCAATTGGTATTCCAAAACCTATTGATAGTCTTTTAAAACAATTAAAATAAATTAAGATAATTATTATGAATAACAATATCAATCGAATTATTTATTGTCAATTTTTTAAAAAAAAATTAGAAGGATTAAAATTTCAAGTTTATCCTGGTAAAACTGGTAAAAAAATTTTCAATCAAATTTCTAAACAAGCTTGGGAGAATTGGTTAAATGAACAAACAAAAATAATTAATGAAAAAAAACTCAATATGATAAATGAACAAGATAGAAATCAATTAAAAAAAATCATGATTAATTTTTTATTTTCTAAAGAACAATAAATATTTAATTTTAAAAAACATAACTATCAAATTACATAAAATTAAAAATAAATTATTTCATATTAATGATGTATATTTAAAATATATTTAAAATATTCGAATATTTTTTTTAATAAAATTTTATTATCATCATCATTTTGATATAATTTTAATAATTTTGTTAATTTTAATTGATATTTTTTAAAATATTCATTATTTAAAACATGATTGCAATATTTAGTCCAAAAAATTTTTTCAAAATTATTTAGACTAAAAAAATAATTTCTTGCACGAAATTTAAATAATAAATTATTAATTCTTTTATCTTGAAACTTTAATTTCAAAAAACATAATTTTTCAGGAGTAGAAGAATGTATTATTTGCATGTATTTTTTATCTGTTGCTGAAAAAAAATTATTATAAAGTTGTAAATCAACATTTTTAGATAAAACACATAATTTTTGAATAGAAAAATAATTAAAGATTTTTTTTTTAAATAATTTATATTATTTTTTAAGTTATAAAAATTACTCCATAAAAATCTTTTATTTATAGATAATCGAATATAATCTTTGTTTTGAAAAATAGATTCATTAAATAAAGCAGGACATTTATTAATATATAAAAAATTTATTCCATATAAAAATAATTGATTTATAGTTATTTCATTGATATTTTTTGTTTTAAATAAATTTAATAAAAACAAAATATTTTTTTTTAAATCAAAAAAAATTAAAGAATTGATATTTTTAGGATGCCAAATAATTGGAACAATAATGCTCATATTATTATTTTTTGATCCAAACACATTAGAAATATAAATTAACAATTTTAACTCTGGATAATTAATTAAATTTAATATATTTTCTTTTTTTCTTAATAAAAATAAAAAATTAAATAATTTTGTTTTTTTTTCATATAATAATTTAGCAACAGATATAGTAGCATATACATCTGATAATGCATTATGAGCTTGAATATGTTTAATATTATTCAATGCAGTAAATTTACTTAAATTAAAAACAGAAAAACCTAATTCATTTTTAGGCCAAATAAAATTTTTTGGAGAAATAACATAACAAGCTCTTAAAACATTAATAATATCCCATCTAGAATTGTTTCGTTTCCAAGACCATTCATAAGAATCAAAAAAATTACGATAAAATAAATTTCTCGTCATCTCATCATCAAATTGAATATTATTATATCCTAATATACATGTATTACTTTGTGAAAAAATATTATAAATTTCTTTTGCAAAATTATATTCTTTTATACCATTATTTAAAAATATATCTTGTGGAGTAATCTTAGTGATCATAATAGCATCTGGATCTGGCAAATAATCCAAAGGAGGAATACAATAATATATTTTTGGTTGATCAACAATATTAAATTTTAAATCAGTACGAACACAAGAAAATTGAGCTATTTTATCTATAGCAGTGTGTGTGCCAAAAGTTTCATAATCATAAAAAAGAAAATATTTTGTATTCTTCATTGAACTAATTTTTTAAATAAATATTTTAATAAAATAAATTGATTTTATATACTTTTAAAAACTATCTATATATTATATTTTTATTCATTTTAATATTGGCTCCCCCGACTGGATTCGAACCAGTGACATACGGATTAACAGTCCGCCGTTCTACCAACTGAACTACAGGGGAATCTAAAGATAAAATATATAACAAATATTAATTAAAAAGTCAAGTACATATCTTTTTTTTTAAATAGTATTTATAATAAATTAAGTATATTACATCCATAATATATTAATATTAATTTATAATAAAATAAAATTACAATAAATATTTGTATACATCTAAAAAAATAATATTAATAAATTAATAAAGTTATTCATATATATCATCTAATTTTTTATAAATCAAAATTAAAAAAGTAAAATATTTATTATAAAAAAATATTATAAATTCAAATATTCATGCAATGAATTATTATTTATTTTAATCAATTTTAAGTATCAATTGATATTTTGAATCTCATTTTGATTAATTTCATTAAAATAATAATCTGAAATATATTACAATAATTAACATTATATGTTTATATATAAAATTTTTAAAATTGATTAAAAACAATAAAATTAATTTTTTTAATAATCATTATTATTAAATTGAAATCAATTTGTCATCAAAACAATTTTTAAAATATAAATACTAAATATAAATTTTTTATCAATTTTAAATTATAATTTTTTAAAAAAAAATATATCTTTTTTAGCCCAATATATTTAAATAAAAATAAAAATTTTAATATAAAATTTTTTTCAATAATAAAAATATCAATATTCAAATAATTTATAATGAGGAATGATTATTTTTATATGTTATTAACGATCATCAATAACTGATGAATTTAGAAATCAAATTTTGAAAAATAAAAATTAATATTTTAATTTATATTTCCAATTAACATTATTATAAAAAATATTTAATAAAAATATATTTTTTTAGTTGTTTTTATTACTATTTTTTTTTATTTTTAAAACAAAAAAATATTTTTATTAAAATATAATATAAAAATTATCGTTCTATTATTCGAATTAATTATTATTTGACTAATTGTATTAAATAATTAAAAATATAAAATTAATTTTTTATAAATACTAGTATAATAATTTAAAAATAAAATTAATTTTTAATTCTAAGAAAAATTATTACTTAATCTTAATATTTATAAGATAAAAATATATAAATATTATATTTACAGTATAAAAGATTACTAGATTATTAATTAAAATTGTTTTATTATATAATTTAATAAGGCCCTTTAGCTCAGTGGTAAGAGCAATCGACTCATAATCGTTTGGTCGCTGGTTCAAATCCAGCAAGGGCCAAAAAAATTAATTATGAATATATATAAATATACATGTTATTAAAGAAAAATAATTATTCTTTTTTATTATCTTTTTGATTATACAAAATAAAGGATTCTGAAACATATGTTAGATTTTAAAAAAGAATTTATTGATTTTTCTTTAAAAAAAAAAGCATTACAATTTGGAAATTTTAAATTAAAATCAGGTCGTATTAGTCCTTATTTTTTTGATACAGGATCTTTCTATACCGGAAATGATATAAAAAAAATAGGCTATTTTTATGCTAAATTAATTATTAATAATAACATTAATTTTGATAGTTTATTAGGATTAGCATACAAAGGTATACCTATTGTTGTATCTACTTGTATATCACTTAAAAAAAATTATAATTTAAATATTCCATATTCTTTTAATCGAAAAGAAAAAAAAAAATATGGTCAATATGATGAAATTGTAGGATATTATCCAAAAAAAAATGTTGTTCTTATTGATGATGTTATCACTGCAGGAACCGCTATTTGTAATGCTGTTGAACAAATTAAATTAAAAATTAAAAATAAAATAATAATTACTGCCACTATTGTCGCTTTAAATCGTAATGAAATTGGATATAACAATATATCTTCTATCAAAGAAATCAAAAATAGATATTTTTTTCCAATTTTTTCTATTATCACTATACAAGATGTAATAAAATTTATGATTGAAGAAAAAAAAATATCCTTAAATATTAAAAAATTAATAAATTATACAAAAAAATATGGAGTCAAATAAAAATATTTGTTAATCAATTAAATTGAACAAATAAAATATATTTAAAAAAATAATATTGAAAAAAAAAAAATAAACCCAATAATTAAAGTATAAATTATAAAAATTATTTTAATTTAAAAATAATCAATAAATATTTTTAATTATGTTAAATGAGGAGAATAACATGTCATACCGTTCATTTTCTCTTATTCCAGAACTAAGTCATAATATTTTTTCTGATCGATTTAATCAAATAGATAAAATGTTTAGTACTATTACTGGTGAAAAACCAATTTCAGATATTCCATCTTATGATTTAATACAAAAAAACGATAATTTTTATCAACTAACTATTAGTATACCGGGATACAAAGAAGAAGAATTAGAAATATCTGTACATAAAAATCAACTTTCCATTGTTGGTAAAAAAAATACCGACAATTTAAATGAATCTAAAGAACAGATTAAATTCTTACATCAAGGATTAAAAAAAAATAATTTTTCTATAAATTTTAATCTTAATTATAGAATAAAAGTAAAAGAAGCAGAGTTATCTAGAGGTTTATTGAATATACAATTTGAATATCATATACCTGAAGAAGAAAAGCCAAAAAAAATAATTATTAAAGATACAAATAAAAAACAAAAAATAATTGAAAATAATCAATAAAAATTTAAATATTAATAATATATTATTTTAAACATCTTGATATATTATAAAAATTATATAGCCCTTATATATAAAATATATAAGGGCTATATAATTTTTATAATATATCAAGATGTTTAAAATATATTATTTTAAACCTGAAGAACCAAAACCATGAGTTTTTCTTAAACTTGTATGATCATCAAATTTTTTTACTAAATTAAATTCTACATGAATCACAGGAAGAAAAACAATTTGTGCTATTCGATCTCCTGGCATAATAGTAAATGCATTCTGACTACGATTCCAAATAGAAACAAACAATTCTCCTTGATAATCAGAATCGATTAATCCAACTAAATTCCCTAATACAATTCCATGCTTATGACCTAATCCAGAACGCGGCAAAATCATTGCTGTGATAGATGGATCTAATATATGTATAGCTATACCTGTTGGTAATAAATTTGTTTCATTAGGAATAAAAATTTTGTCTTGATGAATACATGCTCTTAGATCTAATCCAGATGATCCATTAGTTGTATATTGAGGATAAGGAAAATCTTTACCGATACGTGAATCTAATACTATAAAATCAATTTTTTTCATTATAATTTTTATCAAAATAATTATGATTTCTTTAAACAATCATACACAAATAAAATGATATATCATTAATATTATGAATTAATATTAATTAATATTAAATACTTTTTAATATAAATGCATTGATTTTTTAATCAATATATTTTTATGTGAAATAATTATATAAATATTATGTTATAATCTATAAAACTGAAGCAATAAAACCAGGATTAAAAATAGATTTTTTAGAAGATATTATATAATCTATTTTTTTTTCTGGTATCATACTACGTAAAAATCCACCAGCAGCTGAAATAATAGCATGACCAGCTGCAATATCCCATATTGCAGTTCGACCAAAACGTGGATATAATTGTATTTTCCCCTCTGCTAATAAACAAAACTTTAACGCAGAACCTAATTTAATTATTTTAGCATTATTAATAGTAGAAATATATTTATTTAATTCAATATCATTATGAAAACGACTAATAGCTATAGTAGGAGGATTCTGATCTATAACCATTATTTTTTTTTTTATTCCATCTTTTTCTTTCCATGATATTCCTTCCCAAGTATAATAAAGAGTATTATACATGGGTGCATATATAAAACCTAAAACAGGTATGCCTTTTTCAATTAGAGCAATATTTACAGTAAATTCATAATAATTATTTATAAAGTCTTTAGTTCCATCTAAAGGATCAATTAACCAATATTTAGAACAAGATATACAATCTTGAATATCTAAATTATTTTCTTCAGATAATATAGGAATGTTTGGAGTTAATCTTTTTAATCCTTTAATAATAATTTTTTCAGAAATATAATCTGCATTAGTTACAAAAGATTGGTCAATCTTATAAAAAATATTCAAAGAATTTTTTTTTTCATAAATATTTTTTATTTCATGTCCAGCTTGAATAATTAAAAAAGACAATTGTTTTAACATAATTATTCCTTATAATATTAAAATTAATTATTCAATAAATTTATATATAAATTTAAAATTAAAAAAATATTTTAATAAATAAAAAATATATTTTTAAACTATGAAACAATATTAATTTTAATCGGAATTAATAATTCAAAATGAGGTTGAAAAATAATTTCATGAATGCCTATATTTTTTAATAATCCATTTGGTAATTTAATTTCGTTCTTGTTAACAGTAATACCTAAAGAACTAATATGATCAGCAATATCTCGAGAACCAATAGAACCAAATAATTTGCCTTCTTCACCTGACTTAGCTAAAATATTAATTAAACCGATTTTAATAATTTTTTCAGCCCTTTGTTTTGATAAAGCTAATTGATGATTTTTCTTTGCTTCCATTTGTGTTTTTTTCAATTCAAATAATTCAATATTTTTTTTATTTCCTATCATTGCTTTACCTGTAGGAATTAAATAATTACGAGCATAACCAGATTTTACATAAATTAATTCACCTATTTGACCTAATTTATCTACTTTTTTTAACAGAATTATTTGCATATATATACCTATTTATTCTTTTTGATATTTTGTATAAATTATTGATGTTGATCTGTATATGGTAATAAAGAAAGATAACGAGCTCGTTTAATAGCTCTTGCTAATTGACGTTGATATTTTGCTCGAGTACCAGTAATACGACTGGGGACAATTTTCCCACTTTCAGTAATATAATTTTTTAACATAGAAATATCTTTATAATCTATTTCTTTTATTCCTTCTGCGGTAAAACGACAAAATTTACGACGACGGAAATAACGTGCCATAATTTTTTCTCCTTTGATCACTTAATTTAAATATAATTTTATTCAGATTAATCAAAAAACAGTATGTATTGATATATAATTAATTTATAATGTAATATTTATTTTATCAGCTGGATTTAATATTGATAAATGATTTAGTTCATCTATTTTTTCTTTTCTTTCATCTTTTGCTTTTAACATAGGAGAAGATTCTGATATTGGCTTTTTCATTAATAAAATTAAATTTCTAATAATAGCATCATCGTATCTAAAATTTTTTTCTAATTCTTGCAATACACTAGATTGTACTTCTATATTCATTAATACATAATGTGCTTTATGTAATTTATTAATAGAATAAGCTAACTGACGCTTTCCCCAATCTTCGAGACGATAGATTTTTCCTTTTTGATTGGCAATTATCTTTTTGTATTGATCAATCATACTATGTACTTTTTCACTTTGATCAGGATGAATCATGATTAAAATTTCATAATTTCGCATTATTAATGGTTCCCTCAAAAATATTTTTCTATTTTTAATAATATATTAATGATATCTAATTAATGTAAAAATCAATCATAATAGTATATATAAAATATACTAATTAAATTAAAAATTAAAATATATTTAAAAGTTAAAATTTATTCAGATTTAATGTCTATTATATATTATACATATAATTATTTAAAATAATATTAAAATAATTAATATACTATATTAATATACTTATATTATAATATTTTATTTTTCTATTTTTAACATACCTAATATTATTATTTTATAATGTAACAAAATTATCGTAAAAGAACTACTTCTATTTTCGATTGCAAAATATGAACAGATTTAATACAAACTTTTAATACATCACCTAAATGATATTTTAATCCTGTTTTTTGACCTACTAAAACACATCTTTTAGCATCAAAAATATATTTATCATTATCTAAAGATGCAATATTCAAAACTACATCAATTAAAAATTTTTTCAAACGAATAAAAATATACATATTAGTAATACTAATAATAAATCCATAAAAAGAATGATTAATTTTATTAAACATAAAATCACATTTTAACCAATCAAGCACATCTCGAACAGCCTCATCTGAACATCTTTCACTTTTTGAACATATCAATCCTAATTTTTTCATTTCTATATTAGTATAATGAAAACTACCTATTAAAGAATTTTTTTTACTAAAGTCATTTTTATTTTTTTTTAATAAATATTTTATAGAACGATGCAACAGTAAATCTGAATATCGACGAATAGGTGAAGTAAAATGTGTATAGGAAAATAAAGATAATCCAAAATGACCTCGGTTATGAGAATCATATAAAGCCGGTTTCATGGAACGTAGTAAAATTATTTGAATAACATCATAATCTAACCTTTGAGAAGCAATATTTAATAATTGATTGTATTGTAAAGCAGTAGGAACAGATTTATCTGGCCAATTTAAATTTAATTCTTTTAATATTACTTTTAATTTATCAATGTTATTAATACTAGGAGGATCATGATCTCTAAACAAAGTGGGTTCTTTAAATTTCTTCAAAAATATAGAAGCAACTGAATTTGCAATAATCATACAAAATTCTATTAATTTGTGTACATCATTATTATATCGACAATAAATATTTTTAATTTTACCATTTGAATCTAATAAAATTTTAGGTTCAATAATTTTAAATGCAATTCCTGTATTAAATTCTTTTGAAGCATATAAAAATTGATGTAATTGTTTTAAACGATTTAATTCAACTAATAAATAATTGTATTTCTGCATTAATAATTTATCACCTTGCCATATTTTATATACTTCAGAATATGTCATTTTTCCATGAGAACGGATTACAGCTTCATAATGGTGATAAGAAAGTATCTGACCTGTATGAGATAATTGAACTTCACATATAAAAGCTAATCTATCTAAATTAGGTAATAGAGAACATAAGTTCATAGATAATTTTTCAGGTAACATTGGAATAGTGCAAGAAGGAAAATAAATTGAATTTCCTCTTTTTTGAGCTTCTTTATCAATTTCTGTACCTGGTTGAACATAATAACTAACATCAGCAATAGCAATTTTTATATTCCATATCGAATTATTTATTTGATTACAAAAAATAGCATCATCAAAATCATTTGCATCTTGACTGTCAATGGTAATAAATGGCACTGAACGTAAATCAATGCGGTCTTTAGTATTAATATTAGATGTTGAAATATTAAAAGATTCTAATTCTTTTATTATATTTTTATTCCAATAGTTTGAAATCTTATACGAACGAACAGCAATTTTAATAGCCAACTGAATATTCATAGAATCACCAAGTAATTCTAAAATTTTTCCTAATGCCTCTGTTTGTTGTATTGGACGTCTTAATAATTTTACTGAAACTATCGATCCATGTTTAATATTTTTTTCTATTTTATTAACTAATATAACAAAAGCTAAACGATTATCATTTGGAATAACAAAACATCGGTTTTTTTTAAATTCACAACGACCTATAATAATATTATTATTAGGTTTTAATATTTTTACTATACGTACTTCTTTTTTGTTTTTTTTGGGAATAAAAAAAACTGATGCTAAAACAAAATCACCATGAATACATGATTTCATATTTTTGATGGAAATCCAAATATCTTGTTGAAATGTACTAGTTCTTAAAAAACCATAACCATCCCGATGACCTATTACTTGACCAGAAACAAGTTTTAATAAATCTGGAACAGTATATAAACCATTAGACATTGATACAATTTTTCCATTTTTTTCCATAGTTTTTAATTTATTATTAAAAGCTATTCGATTATTTTTAGTATCAATATTAAAAATTAATTCTAATTTTTTTCTACTGATTAGTTTCTTATGTTCATGTAACCATGAATATATAAATTCTGAATTAGGTATAATATTTTTTTTTTTACCATCTATTTTAATTTGGCAAAAAGGTACTGCCTTCATACAAACTCCAATTTAAAAACCATAAACTATTTAATTTTAAAATAGTTAATATTTCTATGTTATGTAACATTTTTATATATCAATATTAAAATAATTACTTTGAATAAAAATATGCATAATAATTATTATTATTCATATACATTAAAAAATAAAGTTCAATATATAAAATATAAATATATTAAAATTTTAAAAAAATTAAATTTTATGTATAAAATATATAAATAAACATTGTATTAAAAAATTATTTTACCATACAAAAATCAATATTAAAAAAAGATCATATTTTAAATACAAGGATTCTTTAATATAATTGTTTCAGTTCGATCAGCTCCGGTAGAAATCATATCAATAGAAATTCCAACTAAACGTTCAATTTCTAAAATATAATTTTGAGCTGCTAAAGGTAATAAATTAAATGATTTAATACCTGCAGTACTTTCCATCCAACCAGGAATGGTTTTATATATAGGTGTTAAATCATTCCAATCATTGATGCAAAATGGTGTATTTGTAATTTCAATTCCATTAGATAATTTATAAGCAATACAAATCTTTATGTTTTTTAATCCATCTAAAATATCTAATTTTGTCATACATAAACCGGATAAAGAATTAATTTTGATTGATCGACGTAATGCAACAATGTCTAACCAACCTGTACGTCTTCTTCTCCCTGTACTAGATCCTAACTCTTTACCTACATTAAAAAAATGTAAATCAATTTCATCAAATAATTCTGTAGGAAAAGGACCTAACCCAACTCTAGTAGTATAACATTTTGTTACTCCAAGGATATAATTAATTGAAAGAGGACCTATCCCAGAACCAGAACAAACTCCACCTGCAGTACAATTAGAAGAAGTAACATATGGATAAGTACCATGATCAATATCAAGGAATGTCCCCTGAGCTCCTTCAAATATAACTGTATGATTATTTTTACAAGCCATATTTAATATTTCTGGAACATCCTTTGTCATAGATAATAAATCACTACGAATTTCTAAAATATTTTTTATCACATTATCATAATTGATAGTTTCTTCATGATAATAGTTTGATAACAAAAAATTATAATAATCAATATTTTTTTTTAAATAAGTAGAAAAACATTTGATATTTTTTAAATCACCTATATGTAAAGCGCGACGAGCTACTTGATCTTCATAAACTGGACCAATACCTCGACCAGTAGTTCCAATAACTAAATTAATATTTTTATCAATAATTTTTTCACGAGCTTTATCCATAGCAATATGATACGATAATAATAATGGAGCAGCTTCAGAAATAATAATTCTATCCTTAACACATACTCCTTGTTCTTTTAGCATGTTTATTTCATTCATCAAATCCACTGGAGAAAGTACTACACCATTACCAATAATACCAATGACATGTTCATGTAGTAATCCAGAAGGTAATAAATGTAAAATGGTCTTATGCCCATTAACAACTAATGTATGACCAGCATTATGACCACCTTGAAAACGAACAACATAATGCGCATAAGGAGATAAAAGATCAATGATCTTACCTTTTCCTTCATCTCCCCACTGCGTTCCTAAAATAACAATATTTTTACCCATTAGTTATCTTTCTTATATAAAATTATTATTTTATTATATACAAAAATATTAATTTTATATATATAAATATATGAGATCCATTGATCAATAAATAATATTTATTTTATAAATTATTTTTAATTATATTCATTAAAATCAAAATAAAAATTAAATAATAGATCAAGAAGAAAAAAATATCTGATTAAATTTAAAATTAACAATTTTTTTAAAAAATATTAATTTATTTTTAGCCATTGTTAAAATTCTAGTAGCTTGAATATGAGTCAATGATTTTATTTTTTCAGCTTCTTCTACACCACTTAAACGATAATAATCAATCATATGATTCAATCTGTTATTCATGCTTAATAAAATTGAATTAAAATAACTTTCATTAAAAATTATATTATTAATTCTAATATCTATAATTTGTATTCCTAATATATTTATATCATTATTTTTAAAAATAAATTTTTGATTAATATTTTTATTTATACATTGTTTTAATTCATTTATTTTTAATGGTAACAAAAATGGTTGTTTTATACTAAATAAAGATAATGAATCTAATTTAATATCATTTAAATTTAAATGACTAATAGTATTATATAAAAAATTATTTAAATAATCTTTTAATAATTTTGTTATATTTTTTTTATCTTTATTAAAACTAAAAGCATAGAATTGATTTAAATTTATAATTTTCCATTTCATACATGCATCAACATATATATTCTTTTGATCCTTAGTTATAAACCATTTTCCTAAATTATCTGTATTTTGCATTCTAAAATCAAATATTTTTATAGATTCTAAATATGGTATTTTTATATGCAAACCAGGAAAATAAAAAATGATATTTTGATTATTATCTTTAAGAATTTTACCAAATTGTAATATTACTGCTTTATGACCATCATTAACAATAAATAAAGATGAATATAATAATATAAAAAAAGCACAACAAAAAGAAAAAAAAAATTTATTTATGTTCATTAAATCCTCTATAAAAATAAAATTATTAAAAAAATAATAAAACTAAAATAATAAAATAACTTTATTATTATCAATATAATTTATTATATAAATCTTATTTTATTTCAAAAATTTTAATTTCATTAATATATTATTCATATAATCAATTATTTTTTAATAATATTAATTATAGATAATCGATATATTTTATCTTGAATTTCTATTAATTTACGTATTTTATAAGATTCAAATTCTTGTAAAATATTTTTTTCATATTTATAAATTATGTCTAATAATCGTTTTGAATACTGCTCTGCATCATAAATACATTTTTTTTTATAAATTTTAGAAATGATCACTGAATTTAAATTCTTATAAATAATTTTTGGTAATAATATTTTTAAAAAATGTACATCTGTAATTTCAATTCCTAATTTATAAAAATTACTAATATTTTGAATTTTATTTTTTATATCTATTTCTAAAGATTTAAAATGATTAATAAGCACATCATTCATATTAATATGATTAGACAAATTATTTAATACACTATCTGAAATTTGTTGAATAATATGATCAGGATGAACAACAAAAAAATAATATTGAACAGGATTGTTAATTTTATATTCTACTTGCATTTTTGTTTTAATGATATTTTTTTCAATTGTCAATACAATACCTGAAGACATAAATTTTTTTATTAAATCCATGTTAATAACATATACTTTATTAATAAATTTAGGCTGCCAAGATAAACCAGGTTCTAATATATAACTAAACTTGCCGAATTTTACGACCATTGCTTTTTGATTAGATTTAATAAAATAAAAACTGTTAATTACCCAAAAAAAAATAAAAAAAATGCTAATAAAAAATATTAAACCATATAATCTATTATATATTTTCATATTTTTAAAAATATGAATTTTATTTTTATTGAAAAAAACAATAAATAATAATTTTTTAAAATAATTAAATAATATTAATTTTATTTTTGTTACTTTTTCATAAAATTTTTTATTCTTTTTATTCCACGGATTTAATTTTGATTGATTATTACTTGGTTTTTTCCAAGGCATTTAATACTCCATTTATTATGTATATTAATTATAAATTAAGTTATCTAATAAAAAATTAAAATTTATTTTAAAACTATTCTAAAATATATCAAAATAATAAATAAAATATTATTGTTCTTAAATTTTTATTGTAAATTGTAAGAATTTATATTTTTATATAAAATGAAAATATAAATTATTTTAATCATTCATATTAAAAGTTAATAAATTAAATTGTTCATATTATTTTTGAATATTAATTCTATTCATGAAAAATATAAATTAAATAAAAAATAATTATTATTGTAACAATTATGTATTGAATCAAAATATACAATGTGAAATTTTTAATATATTCTGTTATCTATCAAACATATTCCTTTATTTATAAAAAAAAAAATTATTTTTAATATATTTAGATATCATCTTACTAATAATATCTATTGAAAAATCAAAATTCTCACTATTTAAAATAAATAAATTATCCCATTTTTTAGACCAAGTAATTTGTTTTTTGGCTAATTGCCTAGTTGCACAAATAGATTGAAATATCATATCGTCATAAGAACATTTATTAGATAAATAAGACCACATTTGACGATATCCAACACGTTGCATAGAAGGTAAATGAGGATTTAAATCTCCTCTATAAAATAAATTTTTGACTTCTTCTTCAAATCCTATGTCTAACATTTTTTTAAAACGTGCAGAAATTCTATTATGTAATACTGTTCTATTAAAAGGCATTACAAAAAACTGTAATACTTTGTATGGAAAACAATAAAAATCTTTTTCACTCTTTAAATATGTTGTTAAATTTTTACCAGAAACTAAAAAAATTTCAATAACCCGTAATATTTTTTTAATATTATTAGGATGAATTTTCAAAGATGCTTCATTATCTATTTTTTTTAGATATTGGTATAAAATAGCATTTTCAACATCTTTAAAATTCTGATAAAGATTTGAACGAATAACATAACTAGTAGAGGGTAATGATGCTAAACCATGTAATAATGATTTATAATAAAACATTGTTCCACCTACAAGGACTGGAATCCTTTTATTAAAAACTATTTTATTAATTTCATATAAAGCATTATTTCTAAAATCTTCTACTGAATAAATATCTATAGGATCTCTAATATTAACCAATTTATGAGGATATTTTACTAAATCTTGTGTACTAGGTTTATCAGTGCCAATATTCATATCTCTATATATTAACCCTGAATCAACACTAATAATATCTATTGGTAGAATTTTACTTAAATGAAAAACCATTTTAGTTTTTCCACTGGCAGTTGGACCCATAATAAATATTATAATTGGTAGAGTTTTTTTTATATTCATATTGTTTCATAAAATGATGTTAAATTAAAATACATTAAATTTAAAAGTTAAAATTATTTTTATAATTAGATTAATCTCTAATTATTTTTATTATTTTTATAACATTTATAATATTTATTTTAATAATTATTGAAAAATTAATACTATAATTAAATTATTTTTATTCTGATTATTTGTTTAATTTTTTTTTAAAAATTATAAATATTAATTCAATAAAAATCATATTTATTTATAATTATCAAAATTTAAAACAATAATAATCTTAAATAAATCTTATTCTTGAATAAAAACTTATTAAATAATATTTTAAAATTATTATATAAATTATAATTAAAAAATATTATTTAATAATAATTATTCAATTTATTTTGAAATAATTTAATTTTATTAAATATTTTTATAATCAAAATTATCAAAATAATATAATCAATTTTTATTTAAAAATTTATAATGAATTAAATTATAATATTCCTCAACTATTGATAGTACTAATTTATAATTCATATTTATTCCTGAAATTTTGATTAATGCATTAATTAAACCTATTTTTTTAATTAAATTTTGTATATGATGAGATTCAATATCCTGATCATCACAATAATGCAAAACAGATGCAACACCAATCGATAAATTTTTATATAAGAAATTATATTCTATATTGCCTAAAATTGGTTTGAATAATCGTTCATTTCGATTTAATTTTTTTAATGGAAATCTTGCTATTCTTTTTAAATTATCAGATAAGTAAAAATTTGAAAATCTATTTAAAATTGTATGAATATATTGATCATGTAAGACGTGATTAAAATTGTAACGTTTAATTAAAACCTGTCCGCTTTCTTTCATAGCATTCAAAACAATATTTCTAATTTTATTATCAGATATTGCATTATAAACTGTTTTATATCCAAAAAATAAACCTAAATAGGCAGTAACAGAATGAGCTGTATTTAAAGTAAATAATTTTCTTTCAATAAATGAAATTAAATTATTACTGAATTTTAAACCTATAATATTAGGAAAAACACCTTTTATTTGAGTAGAATCAACAATCCATTCATAAAATTCTTCTACTAATACTAATAATGAACTTTCCATATTAACATTAGACATAGATGGAATAATTCTATCTACTACAGAATCTATAAAATTTACATATTGATGTAAATAACTATGATATTGAACAGGTAAAAACCTTAAAACATATTTTTTTAAAACACTAGTACCTCTAGTCATATTTTCACATGCAATAATATATAATATGTTTTTAACTCTATTTTTTACACGACATATCACACTTTCAGCAATATTTTCTGCAATACATTCTAATACATGAGATCCTACAGCTGTAGTAATTAAATTCACCTCAGAAAGTAATGGAATTAATACAGATAAATTTTTACTATTTATAGCTTTTATACCTGAAATAATTTTTTCTTGAAACTTATCTGATTGTATTATTTTAATAGTATATTTATGATGAAAATTTATAGACTCAACTAAATCTTCATTAATGTCTGAAAAAGTTAAATCAAATCCTGACTCAACTAATTTCTCTCCTATAAATCCACGCCCAATATTACCAGCACCAAAATGTAATGCTTTCATAAAATAATTCCGTATTACATTAATTTAAAATTAATTATACTTATTATTAAAAATAACAACAAATACATATAATCAATTTAATTTTTTTTATGAATAATTATTTAAATATATTTAATATATCTTTAATTTTATTAGTGTGTGATAATTTTTTTATTATTTTTTCATCATCTAGTATATTAGTAATATTGTTTACTAATTGCATGTGTTCATTGTTTTTTGCTGCAATTCCAATTACAATATATGCAACATCTTCAATATTATCACCAAAAACAATTCCTTGAGGATATTGACAAAAGATCATACCTGTTCTTAAAATAGAATCTTTTGATTTTAATGTACCATGTGGTAAAGCTATAGATTGACCTATCCATGTTGGTGATATTTTTTCTCTTTCTAACATTGCATCAACATATTCAGAATTAACGTAGCCTTGTTTAATTAATTGAGATCCAATAAATTTAATTACTTCTATTTTAGATGATGCTTTTTGACCAATAAAAATATTTTTCTTTGAAATGGTAAACAATTTTTGACTTTTTTCATTTAAAATTATTGATTTTTCTATTTGATTATTAATAAATTTTTTATTGTGATTGATTAAAAATTTCACTAAATCATTATAAAAATCATGATCTAAAAAATTTTTTATCGATATATGTTTTAAATTAGGTTTTTGAAGACGAGCTCTATCTGTTAATTTATAATGGGTAATAACTAAATCTATATTTTTTTTAGATAATAAATTAATAGCTAAATTACATACTAAAATATTATCTAAATTAACACGAGATAATTTTCTTTTTAAAATACCAACACCTATAGCACTAGATCCCATTCCTGCATCACATGCAAAAACTATATTTTTGATTAATTTAGTATGATTACTAAACTCATTTTGAATATAAGAATAATAACTTAATCTTGAATGGCATGTTTTATCATGCATATCCTTTAATAAAAAATTATTATTTTTATTATTGTGATTAATTTTCAAAATTATAAAAGCAGAAAAAAAAGAAACTAAGAAAGATAAAAAAATACTTATAATATTTACAAAATAATTATTTTTAGGAGTCATCGCTAAAATAGATATTATTGAACCAGGGGAAACAGTAGATACTAATCCTCCATGGCAAACTATTAATACATAAATACCTGTCATGCCACCCAAAATAACCGAAAAAATTAATTTTGGTTTAATTAAGACATAAGGAAAATAAATCTCATGTACTCCCCCTAAAAATTGGACAAAAATAGCCGATTTAATAGAATTTTTTATTTTTTCAGGTCCTAAAAATAACCAAGCTACTAAAACACCTATGCCAGGGCCAGGATTTGATTCAATGAAAAAAAATACAGATTTATGATTTTTTACTACTTCTTGAATTCCTAAAGGAGAAAAAATACCATGGTTGATTGCATTATTAAGAAACAAAATTTTTGCTGGTTCAACAAAAATAGCTGTTAATGGTAATAAATTATTTTCTATCATTTTTGTTATAATACATGATAATAAATAAGAAATATAATTAACAAAAGGACCAAAATAAAAAAAAGATAATAATAACAAAATAGTAGAAATTATACCTGAAGAAAAATTATTAACCAACATTTCAAAACCAGAATAAATTTTATTCTGTATAATTTTATCAAATAAATTAATAATCCATCCTCCTAAAGGACCAATTAACATAGCACCAAATAACATTGGCATTGAAGAACTAAGAATTAAACCAACTGTTGCTATACTACCAACAACTGCTCCTCTATCTCCTCCAACTAATTTACCACCTGTATAACCTACTAAAATAGGTAATAAATATATGATCATTAAATTAATTAATTGTTCACAATTTTTATTTGGGATCCACCCTGAAGGTAAAAATAAAGTAGAAATTACTCCCCAAGCGATAAATGCACTAATATTAGGCATAATCATATTACTTAAAAAACGACCAATTTTTTGAACTTTGATTTCTAATGAAGTAGTCATTAAATATTTACTCTTATGTATAATTTTTATTAAAAAACATAGATATGTATTATTAAATATTAAATTTAATATATAGAGAAATAATATTTATTAATAAAAATTATACATTGATGTGAGTATTATTTAAACAAATCAATTGTATTCAAATAATATATTTTTAAATAGATTAATATTTATAAATATAATTTTTATTATATGTTTATATAAATCCACATCTTAAAATTATTTAACAATCATTATAAATATTTATGAATTATAATTAATTATTTAAATAATCAAATAAAAAGCTAAACATTAAAAATCAATCCTTTAATTATTTAAAAATGATATTTTATATTAAAAATATTATAATTTTTTTATAAACAGTAACAATTCATATAATTATATATATTTTTATAAAATATTTTTTAATGTTTAATATAAAAATATTATTTATAAAAATAATATTTTTATATTGATTAAAATTTAATTTTTCCAATCATTATATGTACGAATCAAATTATTTGTCGAAGAATCATAACATAAATCAATATTTTCTTTTTTTAAAGTACTTAAAATTTCTGAAGCTAATTCTTTTCCTAATTCTACCCCCCATTGATCAAAACTAAAAATATTAAAAATAACTCCTTGAGTAAAAATTTTATGTTCATATAAAGCTAGCAATGATCCTAAAGTATACGGAGTTAATTTCTTAATTAAAATGGAATTGGTTGGTCTATTACCTTCAAATAATTTAAAAGGAATAATTTTTTCAATCAATTCTGGATCATTTTTATCTAAAATTATTTTTTTCTTGTTATCATCAACCGATTGACCAAATGCTAAAGCTTTAGTTTGAGCAAAAAAATTAGATAATAATCTTATATGATGATCACCTAATTGATTATGTGTTTGTAATGGTATAATAAAATCAGAAGGAATTATTTTAGTACCTTGATGTAATAATTGATAAAATGCATGTTGACCATTAGTACCTGCTTCACCCCATATGATTGGTCCAGTTTGCCATTTTACTAATTTTCCATTCTTGTTTATAGATTTTCCATTCGATTCCATATTACATTGTTGTAAATAATTAGCAAATTTATGCATATTTTGATCATACACAAACATTCCTTCAGTTTCAAAACCAAAAAAATTGTTATACCATATTCCAATTAATGCTAAAATAACTGGAATATTTTTTTCTAAATCTGTGTTTAAAAAATGTTCATCCATAGATTGAGCTCCTGATAATAAATCCACAAAATTATCAAAACCTATAGATAAAATAATTGATAAACCTACTGAAGACCATAATGAATACCGACCTCCTACCCAATCCCAAAACTCAAAAAAATGATTATCATGAATACCAAATTTTTCAACTTCAATCCAATTCATCGAGATTGCTAAAAAATGATCAGAAATATACTTAATATTACCAGATTGTTCTAAAAACCAATTTCTAGCACTATAAGCATTAATCATAGTTTCCTCTGTAGTAAAAGTTTTTGAAGTAATAATAAATAAAGTGGTTTCTGGATTAACAATTTTTAATACTGAAGAAATATGGGTTCCATCTAAATTAGAAACATAATGCATTTTTAAATGATTTTTATATGGAATTAAAGCTTCAGTGGCCATATAAGGACCTAAATTAGATCCTCCTATTCCAATATTTACAATATCTGTTATAGATTTCCCAGTATATCCTTTTTTATCACCATTAATTACTAATTTAGAAAATAATTTCATTTTATTCAATACAAAATGTACTTGAGGCATAATATTTTTGCCATTCACATAAATTGGTTTATTCTTAATATTTCGTAATGCAATATGTAATACAGAACGATTTTCTGTATAATTAATTTTATGCCCTTCAAACATTAATTTTTTTTCATCTTCTAATTTAAGCTCATAAGCCAATGAAATTAATTTTCTAAAAGTTTTATCAGTCATTCTATTTTTTGAAAAATCAATTAACATTACATTATCAAATACAATGGAAAATTTTTTAAAACGTTCAACATCTTGATTGAATAAATCTCTAAGATGAACATTTTTTATATCTTGAAAATGATTTTTTAAATTTTTCCATGATTTTGTGTGAATTGGATCTATATATTGCATAATACATTCTCTTATTATATGTATATAAAAAAATAAAAATTTCCATAAAAATTGAAATAAATTCTATTAATCATGTTATTCAAAGTTGATATACATGACAAAAATAATTATTAAAATAATAAAACATATTCAATCTATAAATTCATACATTAATATTATTAAACAATATCAATTTATTTATAATAATGTATAATTCATTTAATATTATTATTAATGTATTAAATAGATAATATATATAAAAATCATCAATAATATTAAATGAATTATACATTTAAGATTATTTATACAAAATATATTCATTTTTATAAAATTTAATTTTTCAGATTGGTACAATATTTTATTTTTACTATTCTAAAAATATTTTAAAATATCAATATGATTGAAAAATTATCCTTCAATCATAATTGAAATAAAAGAATATTTTCCCTAAAAAATTAATTTTATATTTTGAATTAAATGAAAACAATTAAAATTTAAAAAATAGATTTTTAATTATTTTTTAAAAAAAATTAATCTTTTTTCATATAAAAATTTAATTATAATATATGATAAAAAATTAAAAATATAAACTAATACAAACCATACATAACTTACTTTTATTTTACAAAAATCAAATATATTTATTTAATACACACCCACTAAATTCAATTAATTTTTAAATAAATTGATCATTAATAAATATTTAAACAACAATGCCATTTAAGCCAAGAAAAATTTAATAATATAAATATAATTTTAACTATACAATATGATAGAAATTTTTATTACAAAAAATAGTTATTTGATCTTAATAGTAAGATGTTAATAATATTACTATCTTAACAGTTATTGAATTAAAAAAAAAAACAAATATTAAATCATAATATACACTTATGTATTAAATTTGATGAATATTAATTTTGTTAAAATAATAATTTTATTAAAATTTTTGTTAATTTTTCTATTTTTATTAAATATTTTAAAAATTATTTATTTTTGAAAAATATTTATATTTACTCTTCGAAATGATTGTTTTAAAAAATCTTAAAAAAATTTTATAAAATAACAAACAATTAACTATATTTTAATATATTTATATTATTTTAATTATAAAAATTTAATTGATTAAGACTGTAATAAAAAAAATCTTCAAAAAATAATTACCATAGATTAATTTTTTAAAATATTTAGAAATAATATATAATGTATAAAATATATTTCTAAAAAAAATTATTTGTAAGTTATAAAAAATATATCAATAGTTATTTTAAAAAATAATCAATAAAAATATAAAAATTATATTAATTTAATCATAAATTATCTTTAATATTGTTTATCAAATTACAGAAAATAATAAATGAATATAAATAAACAAAATTTAATATGGATTGATTTAGAAATGACAGGATTAAATCCAGAAAAAGATCGTATTATTGAAATAGCAACGTTAATCACAGATAATCAATTAAAAATTCTAGATATAGGTCCAGTCATTCCTATTTTTCAACCTTTATCTCAATTAAATAATATGGATAAAAAATTTTATAATATACATAAAAAAAATGGACTAATAGAACTCGTAAAAAATAGTCAATTTCATGAACAAAAAGCAGAATTAAAAACTATAAAATTTTTAAAAAAATGGGTACCAAAAAATACTTCACCTATTTGCGGAAATACTGTTGCTCAGGATAGAAAATTTCTATACCACTATATGCCAAAATTAGAATCATATTTTCATTATAGATATATAGATGTCAGCACAATTAAAGAACTAGCTTATAGATGGAAACCAAAAATATTTAAGTATTTTCATAAAAAAAATAATCATTCAGCTTTAAATGATATTTACGAATCTATTTCAGAATTAAAATTTTATAAAAAAAATTTTATAAAAATATAAAATTAATACTTGATAAAAATTTTATTTTTAGAATATAATATAATTAAAATAAGATGCGGGAATAGCTCAGTTGGTAGAGTACAACCTTGCCAAGGTTGGGGTCACGAGTTCAAATCTCGTTTCCCGCTAAAAATTTTTTTAAAATTTTAAAAATTTAAATTTCCTAAAATAATTTAATATTAAAAAAATAAAATAATTAAATTAAAATATTTTTAAATTATATTATTAAAATAATATTTTATAATATAATTATTGTTGTTGTTAAATATTATCAAATAGAATATTTAACAACAACAATAATTATTTTAAATCATATGAAAACGTTTATTAAATTTTTCAATTCTTCCACCAGAATCAACTGATCTTTGTTGTCCTGTATAGAATGGATGACAATGAGAACATACATCTAAATTAATATTTTTAGAAATAGTTGAAAATATTTTTTTAATATGTCCACAAGAACAAGTTGCTGTGATTTCAAAATACTCTGGATGAATGTTTTTTTTCATAATAATCCTTTTTAATATAATACAAACATAATTATAATTTACTTTCAAATGATTTGCATTTGAAAGTAAATTATAATTATGTTTGTATTATATTAAAAATAATCAAAATATAAAATATATATAATTATTTAATATATTAAAAAGAAAAAATAAAAATATAGTAAAAAATTCACTAATTCAGTACTATAATAATCAGTATTTATAATAATAAAAATAAGTTTATTCAAAGAATAATTTTTTATTATGATAATATATCATCTTTTCCTAAAAATATTTCATTGCCATTTTAATTTGATAGATAATAAATCAAGATTTAAAATAAATATAAAATATTATTTATGAACCATTATCAATGTAAAATTAAAAAATTAATTAGTCAATAATTTTTTTATAATATAAAACTATAAAATCAAATAATTTATCAAAATAATAATATTTATTTTAAATAACATTTATTATTATATAAATTAATCATTTTTATTAAATAAATATAATTAATTTTAGTAATTAATTTTTTTTAACTATATATCATACTGTGAAGAAGATATAAAAACCATGACAACAATCCTTAGTGTTAGAATTAAAAATAAAATAGTCATTGGTGGCGATGGACAAGCTACTTTAGGCAAGACAGTAATGAAAAGTAATGTTAAAAAAGTACGTAGCCTTTATAATAATAAAATTATTGCAGGATTCGCAGGAGGAACAGCCGATGCTTTTACTTTGTTTGAATTATTTGAACAAAAATTAGATATGTATCAAGGTCAATTACAAAGATCTGCTATTGAATTAGCTAAAGATTGGAGAACAGACAGAATATTACGTAAATTAGAAGCAATACTTGCTGTAGCTGATCGAACATATTCATTAATTATCACAGGAAACGGAGATGTTATTCAACCAGAAGACGATTTGATTGCTATAGGATCAGGAGGTCCATATGCACAATCAGCTGCTCGAGCATTATTAAATAATACTCAATTAGATGCTAAAACTATTGTAAAAAAATCTTTAACGATTGCTGCAAATATTTGTATATATACAAATCATAATTTTACAATTAAAGAATTATCTTCCGAATAGTAAGGATGAATCTATGTCTGCAATGACTCCTCAGGAAATCGTCAAAGAATTAGATAAATTTATCATTGGACAAAATTCTGCTAAACGTGCTGTATCAATAGCACTAAGAAATCGATGGAGAAGAATGCAATTAAATGATGAATTACGTCATGAAATTACTCCTAAAAATATTTTAATGATTGGTCCGACTGGAGTTGGTAAAACAGAAATTGCTAGAAGATTAGCAAAATTAGCAAATGCACCTTTTATTAAAGTTGAAGCAACAAAATTTACAGAAGTAGGATATGTAGGGAAAGAAGTAGATTCTATAATTAGAGATTTAACTGATTCTGCAATAAAAATGATTAGAATGCAAGAAATAAAAAAAAATAACAATAAAGCAGAAGAATTAGCTGAAGAAAGAATTCTCGATGTTCTTGTACCTACTCCAAAAAACAATTGGGATAAAAATACAAAAAATGAAAAACCATTATCTACTATACAATCATTTCGTAAAAAATTAAGAGAAGGTGATCTTAATGATAAAGAAATTGAAATCAATGTAGCAGCTATTCCTATGGGAGTAGAAATTATGGCTCCACCTGGAATGGAAGAATTAACAAGTCAATTGCAATCTTTATTTCAAAATTTGAGCGGAAGAAAACAAAACACAAGAAAATTAAAAATTAAAGATGCAATGAAGCTATTAATTGAAGAAGAATCAGCTAAATTAATAAACCCTGAAGAAATCAAAAAAAAAGCAATCTATGCTGTAGAACAAAATGGAATCGTATTCATAGATGAAATAGATAAAGTATGTAAAAGAGGCAATAATACTTCAGGAGCAGATATTTCAAGAGAAGGAGTACAACGTGATTTATTACCATTAGTAGAAGGATGTACAGTATCAACAAAACATGGAATGGTAAAAACTGATCATATTTTATTTATTGCTTCAGGTGCATTTCAAACTTCTACTCCATCTGATTTGATTCCTGAATTACAGGGTCGTTTACCTATTAGAGTTGAATTAAAAGCTTTAACCATAGATGATTTCGAAAGAATCCTCACAGAACCAAATGCTTCGATTACTGTTCAATATAAAGCTTTAATTAAAACAGAAGGAATTACTATTAATTTTACAAAAGAAGGAATAAGATCTATAGCAGAAGCTGCTTGGAAAGTCAACGAATCTATGGAAAACATAGGTGCTAGGAGATTACATACTGTACTAGAAAAATTAATGGAAGAAATTTCATTTTATGCATCTGACAATAACAGTAAATCTATCATTAATATTAATCCTGAATATGTCAGTCAATATTTAGATGAATTAATATCCAATACTGATCTTAGTAAATTTATTTTATAAATTTTTATATAAAATAATAAATAATTTATAAATCACCTATTTTAAATTAATTTAATATAGGTGATTTACTGATTTTTGTTATTAATTTTATATCATTTAAATAATATGTTAAATACTAAATAAAATAAAAAATTAATACAATATTATAAATTTTAAAATTGTATTTTAAAATTTAAATCAATGATAAATATGAAATGTATATATTATAAATGCTATTTCAAAATTAATATTATTAAAAAATTTATTTAAAAAATATTTTTATTTTGATAATATATAAAATACTTAAAATAAAAATATAAAAAAATATGAATCAATGGATTACTGGAAAAATAATTAATATTAAAAAATGGAATCAAAATCTATTTAGTATAATAATAAAAGCACCAATAAATTCATTTTCAGCAGGTCAATTTGCTAAATTATCTGTAATCAATGATAATAAAAAAATACAAAGAGCTTATTCTTATGTTAATGCACCTAATAATTCTAATTTAGAATTTTATATTAACTTAATTCCAAACGGAAAATTTACTAACCATTTGTATCAATTAAAAATTAATCAAAATATTATGATTAACAAACATTCATTCGGTTTTTTTACTATTGATGAAATACAAAATTGCGAAATATTATGGATGATGGCCACTGGTACTGGAATTGGTCCATACTTATCTATTTTACAAGAAGGAAAATGGATAAATAAATTTAATAAAATTGTCTTAATTTATTCTGTAAGATTAAAAAAAGATTTAAATTATTTAGATTTAATATATAAATTAAAAAAACAATATAAAAATAAAATTATATTTGTAAGTATTGTAACAAGAGAACAATCAATAAAATCTTTAAAAAATAGAATTCCAATATTAATTAAAAATAATACTTTAGAAAAAAAAATAAAACTCAATATCGATCCTAAAACATCTCATGTAATGCTATGTGGTAATCCTGATATGGTAAAAGAAACACAAAAAGTATTGCAAAACCTTAAAAATATGCAAAAAAACTTAAGAAAATCACCAGGACACATTACTACAGAAAATTATTGGTAAATAACAGTATAATCTATAAATTAAATATTATTAATTGATATATTAAAAATATATATTATACATATTCTGAATTAATACATGAATCTAATGAAAACGAAATAACATCTCGAATAGAATTTAATTTCAAAATAATCATAATTAATCTGTCTAAACCTATTGCTACACCAGAATAATAATTTATTTGATTTGTTAAAGATTCTAAAAATATTGTATCTATTGGTTCAACTGTTAAATTGTAATTTAAACGTACTGAATTATCTTTTAAAAATCTTTTTTTTTGTATACAAATATCAGTTAATTCATGACAACCATTGCCTAATTCAATTCCTTTAAAAAAAATTTCAAATCTATCAACTAATCTTGAATCATTAATATTAACAATTGCGTTACTATTCTGAGAAGCAGGATAATGATAGATAATTGTAGGATAAGATTGGCCTATATTTGGTTCTACACCAAAAACAAATAATATCTCTAATAAAGAACTAATCTCATATTGTCCATGTTTATTTAATAAAACTAAATTTTCAACTCCTAGATTTTTTACTTTTTCTAACAATATTGTATGATTAGAGGAAAAAGGATCACAATCTAAATATTTTATAAAAACATCTTGATAAGAAATTTTTTTTACTGTATCAACATCAAACATAGTTTTTAAAAATAATTCTACTTCATTCATAAGATCATGCATATTATATAAAGGACGATACCATTCTAACATAGTGAATTCTGGATGATGATATCGACCAATTTCACCATTTCTAAAACTATGACAAATTTGATATATAGCACCAATATTAGCAGCAATTAAACGTTTCATATAATATTCTGGACTAGTATTTAACCAAAATTTTAAACATTTATTTTTTTTTTCTGTTTTTTTAAAATAAGTTTTAAAAGATTCTAAATGTATATCAGTGACTCTAAATTTAGATAAAACAGGAGTTTCAATTTCTAATATTCCTAAATTTAAAAAAAAAGATCGAATTTTTGTCATAATTCTAGAACGATTAACTAAATTAGAAATTTTTGCTGTCGGTTTCCAATCATATAATTTATTTTCCATAATAATCCATAAAATTAAAAATTTAACTATAGTATATAAATGCTATACCTATAAATTAAAAATAAAAATTGTTCTTAATATTATCTTCAAAAAATATAAAAATGCCTATATTTTATATCTAATAGAAAAAAAATATTTTTTATGTTATATTAAAAAATATTTCTAAAAATAATATTAAGAATATTAACTAATAATTTAAAATAATAAAAATATTTTATTATTATCAATAAAATTTATATTTATGAATAAAAAAGTTATTTTTCCAGGAACTTTTGATCCAATTACATATGGACATTTAGATATTATTAAAAGAATTTCTTTAATATTTGATAATATCATAATTGCAATTTATTGTAATTCTAAAAAAAAAACTATGTTTAATTTAAAAGAACGAATTAAATTAATTCAACATACTACAATAAAATTAAAAAATATAAAAAAAATTTTTGGATTTAATGATCTAATAACAAATTTAGCAAAAAATGAAAAATCAAGTATATTAATTAGAGGAATTAGATCCATATCTGATTTTGAATATGAAAAAAAAATGGCAATGATAAATAAAAATTTAAATCCTAATATAGAAAGTATATTCTTATTTGCATCACAAAATTTATCTTTTATTTCTTCCTCCATGGTCAAAAAAATAGCTATATATGGTGGTGATTTAAAAAACTACATCCCTAAAAATGTATCAGATGCATTGTATAAAAAAATAAAAAATAATACATAAAAATATCATTTAAAAATAAATATTAATGAATTATCATTTACAGTGATAATTAATTAATAAAATATCATTTATTAAAATATAATAATTATTTTTGAAATAAATGATAATTTTAAATATTATTACAGTCTGAAATTTTTATTTTCAGACTGTAATAATAATATTTAAAAACAATAAAAATTTTATTTAATAAATTTTAAATTAAAATTTATTTAAAATAATATGAATATTTTATGTTTGGATTTCTATTAGTTGTTAATAAAATAGATGCTCTTAAACCAAAAGAAATAAATTTCTTTTCATTATTTTTGTTAACAAATTTTAATTTTGCTGTATGTGTCACACTTAATTTTAATAAACCAGTTTTGGTAGGTTTTAATTCATAAAGAACATTAGTATTTTTTGGTTCATAATGAAAAAATTCAGGCGTTGATGTTAACATTTTCATGTATGCCGGAGCTAGTAATTCTTGATTAGCGTATGTAGAAATAAGTTGTCTAGTTTCTAATTTAGGAAATGCTAATTTAAATTGAGTTAACATATCTCTTTTTGTAGGAGCATCAACAACATAACCTTTAATTTTAACAATAGAATCTGGGTAGTCTAATAAAAATTTCTTATCTAATTCAGAGGTTTCTTTTAAACTTTGAAACTGATTGTATAATTTATGAGAAAATCTCCAGGTATCAGGTGCAGTATTTAACTTAACCATTTTTTTCCAAGTTACATTGTCTAATTCTGGATTTGAAAAAATAGCATCTGATAAATTTTTTTGATGTGTATTTGTACTTGAATTTAAAAAAAATTTTTTAATATTTATTAAATCTTGTTCAGCTTGTTTGTTCTTTAAAGTTTGTTCCGGAGAAATGGAAAGACTATGTTGAATTAAAGTATGATTAGAATCATATTTATTTAAATCACCATTTACATCATGTTGTGTAATATTTTTTAAAAGAGAACTTAATAATTGTATTCTTTCTTCTAAATTAACTGGTTTATTATTTAAAGAGATATGATGTAATTGATGTGAATTAATTTTTTTTGAATGCGGTCCCATAGAATAAGTAATTTGTTCGTTATTTTTAGAATTACGAATTTTAATTACACTATATCTAGAAGAATTTATTTGATCATTATTATTATGTTTGATTCTTTGAGATCTATCAGATTTTATATGAATACTCTTATTATTTACCCTTTTGTTGTTCTTTTGTAAACGATCATTAGATCTATCACTTTCATTAATACTTATTAATCGGGTGTTGTTATCAAGTAAAATTGATGACATAGTTTTATATCCTATGTTAAAATTCTATAATTTCTTTTTTACTTCAATTTGATTTTTTAGTCAAGACATGAGAAGCAATATTGAATATAGTATTTTTATATATACAGTTTTTTTTTAGAATATTTTGTAAAAATCACCATCGCATGATATTAAAAAGATTAAAAATAAAATTAAACAAACAAAAAAATCAAAAAAAAATTTTATTTAATTAAATAATTATTGTATATTATTCATTTATAATTAAAAATTATTTTTACAAAAAATATTTTTAAATTATCAATAAATATATCCTTATAAATTAATTTTAAAAATAAAAATGTTTTTATGATTATATTATTAAATTAATGAAATTTATTTTTTTAAAATAAAAATATTAACAAACATAAAAATTATTCAATCAAGCTAATATTCATGGTCATAGATTGTATTTAAAAAACTATAAAATTTATATTTTGAATCAAAATTCGAATAAAAGTATTTATTTTTTACATTTAAAAAATGATTTAAATGAAAATTTAACTATTGATTATATTGATAACAAATATCAAATTTTTCAACGTAATGAAAAAAATGTTAAAAAAATATGGATTGAATTTAATTCAAAAAAATTAAATTACAGAACAAATCAAAAACAAAAAAAAGAACCTTTAGCTAAAGCCGTAGGCATTAAAAAAAATTATTACCCAAATATTTTAGATGCAACTGCAGGATTTGGCACAGACGCTTTTATATTAGCTTCATTAGGATGCCAAGTTTTAATGTTAGAAAGAAATCCTATTGTCGCCATTTTATTAGCTAATGGTTTAGATAGAGGATTTAAAAATAAAAAAATAGGAAAATGGCTTAAAAAAAAATTATCTTTACTGTATACATCTAGTGAAAAATTTTTAATTCAAACAAAAACTATACCTGATGTGATATATTTAGATCCTATGTTTCCAATCATTAAAAAAAAAGCAAAATCAAAAAAAACAATAAATATTTTAAAAACTATTGTAAAAGAACAAGATAATTCTAATTTATTATTAAATCCTGCTAGATTACTAGCTAAAAAACGAGTAGTTGTTAAAAGACCTTTGCATGCTCCTTTTTTAAATAATGTAAAAACATATTCAATTATAAAAACTAAAAAACATCGTTTTGATATTTACCAACCATTTAATAAAGAATATAATAAATAATATTTAAATATTTTTATATTAGTTGTATATTCCAACATTTATCACATTCTAAAAAAAATCTTAAAATTTTTATACTATTTTAAAATAAATAAAATACATTACATATAAAACATCATTGTAGTTTTTCAAATAATTAATATAATAATATCTTTTAAATTATTAATAATTTATAATCAAATTTAAAACTATATGAATAAAAATTAAAAAATATTATATATTAGTATTATTCCTTCAAATAAAAAATCAATTAATAATATAAATATTATAAAATCTTAAATAACATCCAATACAATAAACCAGATAAAAAAATAGAAATAGGAATTGTTAAAACCCAGGCCAGAAAAATATTTTTTACAGTTTTTAACTGTATACCACCTCTACTAATCAACATTACACCCATTACTGCAGATGATGAAATATGAGTAGTAGATACTGGAAAACCTACATAATTAGCTAAACCTATTGATATTGATGAAGTCATCTGAATTGATATAGCTTGTCCATATGTCATATTTTTTTGTCCTATTTTTTTACCAATAGTCACAGATATTCGACGCCACCCAATAATAGATCCTATAGATAAAAAAAATGCTACCATAAAAATAATCCATAAAGGAGCATATTCAGTCGATTTTAAGATATTAAATTGTAATTTTTTTAAAAATATTTTATCTCCTTGATTTATATTTGATAAAATTAATTTTTTATTAATATGATTAGATATTAATAACAATAATCGATGAATATATATACGTTCTGTAATACCTAATTGACGATAATTAGATACATTATTCATAATATGATTAACATAATTCATACTACTTAAAAATGGATCATCATAATAAGAATATTTTGAATAAAAATGTTTTTTGATTGAAACTGAATATGAATTCATTGCATGTAAATTATTTAATTGATAATATTCTTTAAAATATTTTATACTCTTTTGAGTATGAATTATTTCCACAGGTGCTGAATTTAAATTCAATACAAAATAACCTGGAAGTATACTCATTAAAATTAACATAATTAAACCAATACTTTTTTGACCGTCATTAGAACCATGAGCATAACTTAAACCAATAGCTGATAAAATTAATGTCATTTGTATTAAAAAAGGAGGTCTTGTCTTATTAAATTTGTTTTTATAAAATACTGGATCCATATTTATAATATTGTTATATTTTAAAATCATTTTTAAAGAACGCAATAAAAAAACAAAAAACAAAGCAATAAAAAAACCAAAAAAAGGAGAACAAATAAGAACAATAAATATGTTTTTTATATGTATAACATTAATTGAATTTAACAAAGAACAATGAAATAATATAGAGTTTGCAAAACCTATACCAATTATTGATCCTATTAAAGCATGAGAACTAGATGAAGGTAAACGATAATACCATGAAAATAAATTTAATAACATAACAACTAATAAAATAAAAAAAATTACTAAAAATCTATGAAAAAAACTTAAATTTAATAATACTTCTATCGGTAACAAATGTACTATAGTATAAGCAATACTTAAACCTCCTAAAATAACACCAAAAAAATTAAAAACACTAGCCATGATTACAGCTATATTCGAAGACATAGAACGAGTATAAATCACTGTAATAACTGAATTTGCAATATCATGAAAACCATTGACAATTTCGTAAACACATACAAATATTAATGATAGTATTAAAAAATAAAATGAATGGAAATCAAAAATAAAAATCGAAGAAAATAACATAAAACTTAAATCCATTATAAATATATAAACTATTTTTATTATCTGTGACAAATTATGATATAGAAAGCAAAATATATAATTTTAATAAAAAATAAAATTTATCAATGTCAAAATGATAGAATATTAAAACAAATTATTATCTATCATTTTTTTATCTTATTTTTATCATTGATAATAATTCATACAATGAAAATAAAATTACAAATTAATTATTTTAATTTTATTGTTAGCCAAAAGGAAATTATCAATAAACTCATCACAAAAATTGAAATCCCTAACCATCCTCCGAAAAACCAAAAATAACCTCCAACACTGCCAAAAAAACTAGAACCTAAATAATAAAAAAACAAATAAAATGAAAGTGAACCACTTCTTGATAACTTAGAACGATAACCTACCCAACTGCTAACTACAGAGTGAGCAGCAAAAAAACCACCAGCAAAAAATACTAATCCTATAATTACCAATAATAACTGATTCCATTCTGTAATCAAAATACCAATAACCATTAATAATAATGCAATATGTAAAATAAAGATCCGATGATATTTTTCAGTTAACATACCTGCTTTAGGAGAAGTATAGACTCCTATTAAATATACTACTGACAAAAATCCTAACATGCCTTGATTAAGATCAAAAGGATCAATAACTAAACGATATCCTATATAATTAAATATAGTGATAAAACCACCCATAAGAATAAAACCTATAAGAAATAATTTTGACAAAATAGAATCTTGACATTGTAAAATAAAATTTCTCAATAAATTTTCAAAAATAAATGGTTGTGATTTAAAATTTTTAGATATTGGTAATAAATACAAAAATAATATTGAACTGAAAAAAGAAAAAAATCCAACTACCATTAGAGAAACATTCCATGAAAAAATATTTGATAAAATACTAGTAATAATTCTACCTAAAAAACCACCAATTGTATTACCACTAATATATAAACCAATAGATAATGACAATACTGTTGGATCTATTTCTTCAGTCAAATATGTCATCGCAACACTCACCACACCACTTAATGATAAACCAGTTAAAATACGCATAAAAATAATACCTTCCCAGCTATTCATTAAAGCACATAATATAGTGAATATAGATGCTAAAAATAAAGAACTAGACATAATAATTTTCCGACCATATACATCAGATAATGGACTAGTTAACAACATACCAAGAGCCATTGTAATAGTAGACCCTGATAATGAAAAACTACTCTGTAAAGGTGTTAAATGAAATGTATGAGAAAACAACGGTAAAATTGGTTGAACAGAATATAATGTAGCAAATGTAGATAATCCTGCTGTAAAAAAAGCAGCTGTTACAGAACTAAATGAGCCAGTTCCTCGTCTTATGTATTTTTTTTTTTATTAATCATCATATCACACATGTTAGGAAGTATATTATTCTTATTATTTATTTTTTTTTGAAATTAACCAATATTGTTAATTTTTGTAATAATTTCATAAAAAAATCATTCTTGGATATTATTTATAATTATAAATAATTTTCATAAATAAAAAATAAAAATTTATTATTTAAAATGTTCTTATATTTTTATTTTCAATAATCATAGTAATCTTTTATGATGTAATAAATATAGTTCCATCATAAACATAATTAGCTGAACCTGTCATATATAATTTACTACCAACACCTTTCCAAATAATTTTTAAAGATCCACCAATTAAATCAACTTGAACATGTGAACTTAACAAATTCTGATTAATCCCTACAGCCACTGCTGCACAAGCTCCACTGCCACAAGATTTGGTTTCTCCTACTCCTCTTTCATAAACACGAAGTTTGATATGACCAGGAGTGATTATTTGAACAAAACCAACATTGACATTTTCAGGAAACAAATGATGTTTTTCTATCAAAGGTCCAAAAATATTAATTTTTGGATCATTAATATTATCAACTATAATAACACAATGAGGATTACCAAAAGAAACTACACCAAAATAAAATATCGTTTTTTTAATCAACAAAGAATAATAAATATTTATTTTATCAGTCAAAAATGGAATATTTTTTGGAATAAAATCCGGTTGACCCATATCTACTAATACATTTTGAAAATCAATTACTTCACAAATCATATGACTTTTTTGAGTAGCAATTGAAATTTTTTTTTTATTACTTAATTGTTTTAAATGCACAAACAAAGCAAAACAACGAGCTCCATTTCCACATTGTGAAACTTCCTCTCCATTAGCATTAAAAATCCGATAATAAAAATCAATATGATTACTTTGACTTTTTTCAACTAATAATAATTGATCAAAACCTACTCCTAAATTGCGATTAGATAAATTAATAATTGTACTTTTAGATAAAGAAATTTTTTGAGAAATTAAATCTATTACCATAAAATCATTACCTAATGCTTGCATTTTAGTGAAACTAATTTTTTTTATTGATTTTTTTCTTTCCATTTATTATCCTAAATGTCAATGTTTAATTAAATTAAATTTGATAAATGAAAAATAAACAATATCATCAATTAGTTGATGAAATAATGCTAAAAATAGAAAATTGTTTAGATTTATATATGAATTCACATGATATCGATTATGAAATTAACCATAACATGTTAGTTATTGAATTTAAAAATAAAAATCAAATCATTATTAACAAACAAGAATTTCTACAAGAAATTTGGGTAGCTACAAAAACTACAGGATACCATTTTAAATATGATAATTATAATTGGATTTGTACAAAAACCAATATAAATTTTTGGGTAATTATAGAAAAAATCTTTTTTTTAGAATGTAATATAAAATTTTTTTTTAATTCAAACATAATATAAAATATACTCTATTTTTTATTTATTATATAAAATAAATTATTTAATTTTTAAAAAAAAAGTTCTTAATATGATAATTTATAAATTATTTGAAATAGTTTAAAAATTGTTTGTGTAATTGTTGATAACAATACAACAAAAAAAATAAAAATAAAGTATGAAAAAAATACTTAGAATTGCTACTCGAAACAGTCCACTTGCATTAACACAAGCTAATTTTATTCGAGATAAATTATTATTTTTTTATCCAGATTGGCATATATATCTCATACCAATTACTACATATGGAGATACTATATTAAACAAATCACTAGCTAAAATTGGTGGAAAAGGACTATTTATGAAAGAATTAGAAATAGCTCTATTACAAAATCAAGCAGATATAGCTATACATTCTATGAAAGATGTTCCAGTATATAATAATAAAGAACTGTGTTTTTCTAGCATTTGTAAAAGAGAAAATGCTCTAGATGCTTTTATTTCCAATCATTACCATTCTATTGATTCTTTACCATATGGTGCAAAAATAGGAACTTCTAGTTTAAGAAGACAATGTCAATTAATAGCTTATCGTCCAGATTTAATTTTTATACCTTTAAGAGGTAATATAGAAACAAGATTAAAAAAATTAGATAAAAAAAAATATGATGCAATTATTTTAGCTAAAGCTGGATTAAATCGATTAGGATTAAGAAATCGAATATCTCAAACTATTCCTGCGGAAATATCTCTTCCATCTTGTGGGCAAGGAGCAATAGGAATTCAATCTAGATCCAATGATAAAAAAATCATTATTCTTTTAAAAATATTAAATGATAAAACTACTAATATAGAAATTACAGCAGAAAGAGCATTTTGTAAAAAATTACAATCTGGATGTCAAATACCTGTGGGGAGTTATGCAATTTTAAAAAAAAATAAATTATGGTTAAGAGGTTTTATTGGATTACCTGATGGTACAAAAATATTACATGGAGAAAGAATTGGAACCATGAATCTAGTTAAAAAAATGGGATATTCATTAGCTAAAGAACTATTTCAAAATGGTGCTAAAAAAATATTAAAAAAAATTAATATTAATAATATTAATATCAAAAATGAAAGTATTAATTACTAGACCTATTAGCGAATCAATCGAATTAAAAACAATTTTAAGATCAGTCGGTATCCGAGCTTGGTCTTTTCCTATTCTTGAATTTTTTCCTAGTTTAGGACTAAAAGCATTATCAAAAAAAATAAAAATAATCAATAAAAATGATTTTATTGTTATCACTTCTAAAAAAGCTATAGAATACTCATCAAATTATTTGAAAAATAATTATATTGAATGGCCATCCCATGCTGAATATTATACTATTGGAAAAGGATCTGCAGATTTTTTTAAAAAAAATAGTGGTTATATTGCAAAATATCCTACTAAAAATGAAAATAGTGAAACATTATTAAAAATAATTAATTTAAATCAAATTAAGAATAAAAATATTATTATATTAAAAGGAAATCGAGGAAGAAAATTGTTAGAAAAAACTTTTAAAAAAAATGGCGCTAATGTTATATTAATTGAATGTTATCAAAGAAAAATTAAAAATATTAATTATAAAATAGAAATTTTAAAATGGAAAAAAAATAATATCAATACACTAGTTATTACTAATAATGAAGTTTTACAAGAACTATATAAAATTTTTTATTTTTTAAAAACTGAAAAATGGTTTTTAAAATGTACACTTTTAGTTATTAGTGAGAGATTAAAATATCTAGCTAAAAAATTAGGATATAAAAATATTCATATTGCAAAAAATGCAAACAATCAAACATTGCTAAAAAAATTAATTGAAATAAAACAACAAAAAAAAAAATAAATATTTCAATATAAAAATAAATCATCATGGTCGGCGAAAGAGGATTTGAACCTCTGACCCACTGGTCCCAAACCAGTTGCGCTACCAAGCTGCGCTATTCGCCGTATACAAGAAAAATATTTTGATATTTTTTTAACTTAAACATTAATAATAAATAATAAAAATATAATATATTTATTTTTTTTTGGGGTGGTTAATGGGATTTGAACCCATGACCGCTGGAATCACAATCCAGAGCTCTACCAACTGAGCTATAACCACCACAAAAATTAACTAAAAATTATTGATTATTATATCTAATTATCTTCTGCGCTCGACAGGATTTGAACCTGATACCTCTACTTTCGGAAAGTAGTGCTCTATCCATCTAAGCTACGAGCGCATAGTTATAGATTAGAACAACTCATTTTATTAAAATAATAATACAATGTCTAGTATTTTTTAAAAATTATTTTTAATTTAATATTTATGAAACTAATTTTTCATTTAATTTTTTATATAATACAAAAATATTATTGTTATTCATAAAAAAATTAATTCTTTAAAATATTTAATATATAAAATATATGTCAGTTAAAATTTATTTTGATTTATTAAATAATCATATCTATAAAAATTTAATAAAAATATAGCAACCAATATATTTATTTTTTATAAAATTTTAAAAAAAATAAATAATATAATCTATATATTAAAAATTAAATTATATAACATATTAAATCTGTATTTAAAATTAAATAATTTTTTAATAATTAAAATATAAAATCTTTTTAAAAAATAATAATATTATTCTTCTGACTATTAAGATCTTTTCATCATATCAAAAAATTCATGATTGGTTTTAGTCATAGATAATTTATTTATTAAAAATTCCATAGCATCAATTTCTCCCATAGGATGAATAATTTTTCTTAAAATCCACATTTTTTGTAATTCTTCAGGGAAAGTTAATAATTCTTCTTTTCTTGTTCCTGAACGGTTATAATCAATTGCAGGAAATACTCTTTTTTCTGCAATTTTTCGAGATAATGGCAATTCCATATTACCAGTACCCTTAAATTCTTCATAAATTACTTCATCCATTTTTGAACCAGTATCAATTAAAGCTGTTGCAATAATTGTTAAACTACCTCCTTCTTCTACATTACGAGCTGCTCCAAAAAATCTTTTAGGTCTATGTAACGCATTAGCATCTACTCCTCCAGTTAAAACTTTTCCAGAAGCAGGCACCACTGTATTATATGCTCTAGCTAACCGAGTAATTGAATCAAGTAAAATAATTACATCTTTTTTATGTTCTACTAATCGTTTAGCTTTTTCAATAACCATTTCAGCTACTTGAACATGTCTAGATGCTGGTTCATCAAACGTAGATGCTACAACTTCTCCTTTAACTAATCTATGCATTTCCGTTACTTCTTCAGGTCTTTCATCTATTAAGAGAACCATAAGTACACATTCAGGATGATTATAAGCAATACTCTGAGCTATATTTTGTAATAACATAGTTTTGCCTGCTTTAGGAGGAGCTACAATTAAACCTCTTTGCCCCCTACCAATTGGTGAAGCTAAATCTAATACTCTAGCAGTTAAATCTTCTGTAGAACCATTACCTCTTTCCATTCTTAAACGAGAATTTGCATGTAAAGGAGTTAAATTTTCAAATAAGATTTTACTTCGAGCATTTTCAGGTTTATCGTAATTTACTGCATTTACTTTTAATAACGCAAAATATCGTTCTCCTTCTTTAGGAGGACGTATCTTTCCAGCTATAGTATCACCAGTACGTAAATTAAATCTACGAATTTGACTCGGAGAAACATAAATATCATCAGGTCCAGCTAAATAAGAACTATCAGAAGAACGTAAAAAACCAAATCCGTCTTGTAATATTTCTAAAACGCCATTTCCAAATATATCTTCTCCACTTTTTGAATGTTGTTTTAATATAGAAAAAATAATATCTTGTTTCCGCATACGTGCTAAATTTTCCAGACCTATATTTTCGCCAAGAGTAATTAATTCAGAAACTGTGGTATTTTTAAGTTCGGTAAGATTCATAATGGTGGGTGTCTTAGTAAACTTGAAGTAATTCTTGGAATGAAAATTAAAAATAATTTATTAAAGTATCGATATATTAACTAAAATATTTATTTTTATAGAATTATTTATTTATGTAGGTAATATTTATACTTTAATTTAAAAACAATTATAACTTTTTTAATAAAAAAAATCTAGCGGTTTTTCTAGACTATAATAAAAACCGCAGATTCTATGTTAAAATTAAGAACATGATTGATTATTTATGTACATCAATAAAAAATTTTTAAGTTCATATTTTGATAACATACCTATTTTTTTATCTATAATTTTATTATTTTTTAATAATAATAAAGTTGGCACGCTTTGAATAGAATACTTCACGCCTGTATTAGGATTTTTTTCAACATCTACCTTTCCTATAATTAAATTATGTTTAAATTCTTTTGAAATATCATCTAATATAGGTGATAACAATTTACAAGGATTACACCATGAAGCCCAAAAATCAATTAAAATAAAACTAGATTCATTTAAAACATAACTGTCAAAATTACTATCATTTAAAATAATAATATTATCTGTATTCATGTTAACTCTATATTTTTATATTTTATATAATAAAATAATAACAAATATTTAATTAATTTTAAATAAAAAAATAATGTTCTCAATTAATAATGTTTAATGATTGTCTTATTTTTTTTAAATACATTATGCTTAATTCTTCTTTATTATAACAAGATTTCGGGTATAATTGATCAATCCAATATAAATCATCTTGAGGTAGTTCTAATAAAAAACGACTAGGAATTGTAGAAAATATTTGACCATATTGATTTCTTTGTTTACATAAAGTAAAAACTAATTGCTTTTTAGCTCTAGTGATTCCAACATAAATTAATCGACGTTCTTCATCTAAATTATCGTTATCCATACCATTATAATGTGGTAATATTCCTTCTTCCATTCCAATAATAAATACATATTTAAATTCTAATCCTTTAGAAGCATGTAAAGTCATTAATTGTAATTTATCTATTTTATTATTATTATTTATATCATAAAATACATCCCTTAATGTAAAATGTGTAATTATTTGAGACAAAGTCATAGATTTCTGAATATTATTTCCTTTTAACATTTCTATAATCCATTTTATAAATAAATCAATATTATTAATACTAGATTGTATTTTATGAATATCTTTAATAGATTTTTTTATCCATTCTTTATAATTAATATCGTGTATTAATTTTTTTAATGCAATAATAGGAGATGCATTAAATTCTTGAATAATATTTTTAATCCATATTGAAAAATTCCTCAATTTTTTTAAACTATAACGATTTAATTGAGTTTGTAATCCCATGTCTAGACTAGCAAAAAAAAGACTTTTTTTATGAATAGAAGACCATTTAATTAATTTATTTATAGTTACTGTTCCAATAGAACGAGAAGGAATGTTTACAACTCTTAAAAAGGCTAAATCGTCGTTTTGATTATCAATTAAACGTAAATAAGATAATAAATCTTTAATTTCACCACGCGAAAAAAAAGAATTACTACCTGAAATTTCATATGCTATATCATATTTTATTAATTCTTTTTCAAATAAACGAGCTTGATAATTACCACGATATAAAATTGCATAATCACTATATTTGTTATTAAATCGATTTTTATGTGAATAAATTACTTGAATAATTTTTTTTGCTTCTTTTTCTTCATTTTGTAAAACTAATATTTTTATCTTAGAACCATAATCTAATTCTGAAAATAATTTTTTTTCAAATTCATTGTTGTTATGTGAAATTAAAATATTTGCAACTCTTAATATCCTACCCGTTGAACGATAATTTTGTTCCATTTTTATGATAGTAATGTTTGGAAAATCTGTTTTTAACAAAGAAAAATTTTGAGAACAAGCCCCTCTCCATGAATAAATTGATTGATTATTATCACCTACTAAAGTAAAATCAGATCTTTTATTACTTAATAATTTTATAAATTCATATTGACTAGTATTAGTATCTTGATATTCATCTACTAAAAAATATTGAATTTTTTCACTCCATTTATTTTTTACACTAAGATATTTTTTTAATAATAAAGTAGGTAAATAAATTAAATCATCAAAATCTAATATATTATATGTAATTAAATGTTGATGATAAATATCATAATAATTTGCAAATAAAGAATCTATATCTGTTTTAACTATATTTTTAGCTTGTTTTGGATCAATTAATTGCATCTTCCATTTTGAAATTGAAGATAATAATTTTTTTAATAATAATTTGTTTTTTTTAAATTTTTTTTTAGTTATATCATTTAATAAATTTAATTGATCATGTTCATCAAATAACAAAAAATTTGCATTTCTTCCTAAATAATGAATATCTGACTTTATTATTTCCATGCCTAAAGTATGAAAAGTAGAAATTTGTAATTCATTTAAATATTTTTGACCTAAAATTTCTGAAATACGATATTTCATTTCTTGAGCTGCTTTATTAGTAAAAGTCATAGCAGCAATATTTTTGATATTATAATTACAATTATTAATTAAATAAATAATTTTACTAATAATTACTTTTGTTTTTCCAGATCCTGCTCCTGCTAAAACCAAGCAAGGTCCTTTGACACATTTAACAGCTTTTTCTTGAATTAAATTGAGATGCATAAAAATATATTTCGATTGTTTTTAATTAAATATGTATAAAAATATTTTTAAATCTATTTCAAAAATAATTTAACATTTTATTAAAAATTATAAAAACAGAAAAAATAAATAGAGTTTTATTTTTTCTGTTATAATTAAATTAAAAAATATATACTTAAATATTATTTTACAAAAATAGTTTTCATATTTTTCATTTTTTTTCTTAATTTTTTTCCAATAATTTCAATAGGATGATTTTCAATTTCTTGATTGATCTTATATAAATCAATATTATTAATATCATGAGAAATGATTTTATGACCCATGTCACCATACTGTAAATTTTTTAAAAAATTTTTTAATATAGGAATTGCTGAATTAGAAAACAAATAACTACCATATTCTGCAGTATCAGAAATGATTAAATTCATTTCATATAACCTTTTTCTTGAAATTGTATTAGCAATTAAAGGAAGCTCATGCAATGATTCATAATAAGCAGATTCTTCAATTATACCTGCATTAATCATAGTTTCAAATGATAATTCCACACCTGCTTTAATAATTGCAATCATAAAGTTAGAAAAATCAAAATATTCTTGTTCTAAAATAGTACCATTATAAGAAGGAGCGTTCTCAAAAGATGTTTTTTTTGTATCTAATCTCCATTTTAGTAAGTCAATATCATTATTGTTCCAATCATCCATCATTTTAGAAGAAAAAGATCCAGATAGAATATTATCCATATGTTGTTGAAATAATGGTGTTAAAATAATTTTTAATTGATTAGATAAATAACATACCCTTATTTTTGCATTATTAGATATTCTATCTAACATTAAAGTAATACCTCCATGTTTTAAAGATTCTGTTAAAACTTCCCATCCATTTTGTATTAGTTTACAAGCAAATGCTATATTATGTCCTTGTTCAACAAGATATTCATAACAAATCAAACTACCTGCTTGTAACATACCACATAAAATAGTTTGTTCTCCCATTAAATCTGATTTTACTTCTGCAATAAAAGAAGATTCTAAAATACCTGCATGATGACTACCTATAGCAACTGCCCATGCTTTAGCAATTTCTAATCCAATTTTTTGGGGGTTATTTTTATTATGGACTGCTATTAATGTTGGAACTCCAAAATTCCTTTTATATTCTTCGCGCACTTCAGAACCTGGGCATTTAGGAGCAACCATAATAACTGTGATATCTTTTCTAATTTTTTCTCCCATTTCTACAATGTTAAATCCATGAGAATATCCTAAACATGAGCCATTTTTCATTAATGGTTGTATTTTTTGTATGACTGAATGGTGTTGTTTATCTGGAGTTAAATTAATTACTAAATCAGCAGTAGGAATAAGATTTTCATAAATATCTACAACAAAATTATTTTTAAATGCATTTTTCCAAGACATGGTTTTTGCTTGAATTGATTCTTTTCTTAAAGCAAAAGAAATATCTAATCCAGAATCTCTCATATTTAAACCTTGATTTAAACCTTGAGAACCACAACCAATAATTACTATTTTTTTTTCTTTTAAAAAAGAACAATAATTTAAGAATTCTTTTTTTTTCATTAAACGACATTTTTTTAATTCAATTAATTTTTCTCTAAAATTTAAACTATTAAAATAATTTTTCATTTTTTTTTCCAAAATATACTAATATATTATTAATAATAATATCAAAAAACAATTGATGTATATGAATAAAAAATTATAAAAATTTAAATAATTTCTATTAAAAATTTAATTTATTTACATCACGAACAGCACCTTGATCAGCACTAGTAGCTAAACATGAATATGCTTTTAAAGCATTTGAAATAATTCTCTTCCTTTGAACATAAGGTGTATATGCTTGATTGTTTCTTGATTCTTCTATATCTTTACGTGTTAATAATTCTTGATTTGTTACTTGTAATTCAATAGTTCTATTTGGAATATTAATCATGATTACATCATTATTTTGAACTAGTGCAATTATTCCTTTATTTGCAGCTTCAGGCGAAACATGTCCTATAGATAAACCTGATGTACCTCCTGAAAATCTACCATCGGTAATTAAAGCACAAGATTTATCTAATCCCATAGATTTTAAATATGTTGTAGGATATAACATCTCCTGCATACCAGGTCCACCTTTAGGACCTTCATATCTAATTAAAATAATATCACCTGATTGAATATAATTATTTAAAATTGCATATACAGCATCTTCTTGACTTTCATATACTTTTACTGGTCCTTGAAAAACATAATTTTTTTTATCTACGCCAGAAGTTTTAACAATACATCCATTTTTAGCAATATTACCATATAACACTGCTAAACCACCTTGTTGACTATAAGCATAATCAATAGATCTTATACATCCAAAACGACGATTGGTATCAAGTTCATCCCATCTAAATGATTGAGAAAAAGGAATTACTGTTTTAATTCCCATCGGGCCAGCACGATACATCTTAATAATATCAAGATCTTTATTATTTATTATATTATATTTTTTTATTGTTTCTTCCAATGTTATTTGTAAAATATTTTTAACTGTAGTATCTAATAAAAAAAAATTATTTAATTCACCTAAGATTCCCATAACACCTCCAGCTCGATGCATGTCTTCCATATGGTAAATTGATGAACTCGGTGCTATTTTACAGATATTAGGTATTTTTTTAGATAAATCATTAATATCTGACATATTAAAATCAATATCACCTTCTTTTGCTGCTGCTAGTAAATGCAATACAGTATTGGTTGATCCACCCATTGCTATATCTAATTTCATTGCATTATGAAAAGAATTTTTACAAGCTATATTACGTGGTAAAACATTATAATTATCATTATGATAATAAGCTTTTGTAATATCTACAATTGTTTTACCTGATTGTACAAATAGTTTTCTCCGATCAACATGAGTGGCAAGTAATGTACCATTACCTGGCAATGCTAATCCTAGTGCTTCCATTAAACAATTCATTGAATTAGCAGTAAACATTCCGGAACATGAACCACATGTTGGACAAGCAGAGTCTTCTATTTTTTTTGACTCTACATCAGATACATTAGGATTGGAACCTTGAACAATGGCATCAATTAAATCTATTTTTACAATTTCATTTTTTTGATTTAATATTCTTCCTGCTTCCATTGGTCCACCAGAAACAAAAACAGATGGAATATTTAGACGTAAAGCTGCCATTAACATTCCAGGAGTAATTTTATCACAATTTGAAATACACACCATAGCATCAACACAATGTGCATTAATCATATATTCAATAGAATCTGCAATAATTTCTCGGGATGGTAAAGAATACAACATCCCAGAATGTCCCATAGCAATACCATCATCTATAGCAATTGTATTAAATTCTTTAGATACACCACCAGAAGATTGAATGGATTTTGCTACAATATTACCTAATTCTCTTAAATGAATATGACCTGGGACAAATTCTGTGAAAGAATTAACGATAGCAATAATTGGTTTTTGAAAATCTAAATCTGTCATTCCAGTAGCTTTCCATAAAGCTCGAGCCCCTGACATATTTTTACCATGAATTGTTGTAGCGGATCGATATTGAGGCATATTAAACTCCTTTTTAGATCATTACAGTGTTAATTAAAAACAAGGTTGAATCTAGTTAAAACAATATATTATTAGGCCTAATAATATATTGTTTTAACTAGATTCAACCTTGTTTTTAATTAACACTGTAATGATCTAAAATTTATTTTAAATTTTTTAACAAAGGTGGAGGGAATTGAACCCACAACCCTCGGTTTTGGAGACCGATGCTCTACCTAATTGAGCTACACCTTTAAAATATTTATATATATTATTTTAAATAATTAAAAATAAAACAATAATATTAATTATACTATAATTAACAAAATAATTACAGTATATAAAAATATATTTTGAATAATACATCATAACTATATCAAAAGTTATTTAATTAAATTGTATTATTTGTAATGATTTTAAAATAAAAATTAATCCAATAATTCTTGTTCAAAAAATATATTTAGTAGTATAATGAATAATATACTAAATTAATAACAATATTATATTTTATAATTATTTAATTATTTAATCAAATTAAAAAATCAGTTAAATGTTTAAAATACTAAATTAAAAATTGTTGAGGTTCAATTGTTAAAATTTCCAATTTATTTAGATTATGCTTCTACTACTCCCATGGAACCAAAAATAGTAGAAAAAATGATAAAATATTTAACATTATCAGGTACATTTGGTAATTCTGCTTCACGTTCTCATTTATTTGGTTGGGAAGCTGAAGAAGCGGTAGATATTGCTCGTAATCAAATTTCTGATTTAATTAATGCTGATCCTCGTGAAATTATATTTACTTCAGGTGCTACAGAATCAAATAATTTAGCTATTAAAGGTGTGATAGATTTTTATCAATCAAAAGGTAATCATATTATTACTAGTACGACAGAACATAAATCAGTTTTAGATACATGTCGATATCTTGAAAGTAAAAATATTAATGTCACTTATCTTAATCCTAATCATGATGGTATTATCGATATTAATAAATTAAAATCTTTTATTTCAAAAAAAACAATATTAATTTCTATTATGCATGTCAATAATGAAACTGGAGTTATACAACCAATTGAACAAATTGCAGAAATATGCAATCAATATAAAATTATTTTTCATGTAGATATGACACAAAGTATAGGGAAAATTCCTATCGATTTAGAAAAAATAAATATTAGTTTAATTTCATTTAGCGCTCATAAAATTTATGGACCTAAAGGTATTGGAGTATTATATGTTAGAAGAAAACCAAGAATTAGATTAGTTAGTCAAATACATGGTGGAGGTCATGAAAGAGGTTTAAGATCCGGAACATTACCAGTACATCAAATTATAGGTATGGGAGAAGCATGTCAATTAGCTAAAAAAAATATTACTATAGAACCACAAAGATTAAATACATTAAAAAACAGATTATGGAATGGTATTAAAGATATTGAAGAAGTTTATTTAAATAGTAACTTAAATAAAGGTGCTCCACATATTTTGAATGTGAGTTTTAATTATGTGGAAGGAGAATCATTAATCATGGGATTAAAAAATTTAGCAATTTCTTCTGGATCTGCATGCACATCTACTAGTTTAGAACCATCTTATGTATTACGCGCTTTAGGTTTAAAAGATGAATTAGCACATAGTTCTATTAGATTTTCTATTGGTTTATTCACTACTAAACAAGAAATTGATTATACTATTGAATCTATTCATGAATCTATAATAAAATTAAGAAATTTATCTCCTTTATGGGAAATGTATAAATCAGGCATTAATATAGAATCAATTGATTGGAAAGCATAAATTATAAATACACATCAAAAAAGGAAAATAATATGACGTATAGTAAAAAAGTAATTGATCATTATGAAAATCCTCGAAATGTAGGTTCATTTTCGGAAAATGATATTAATATTGGAAGCGGTTTAGTCGGTGCACCTTCTTGTGGAGATGTCATGAAATTACAAATCAAGGTAAACAATGAAGGTATTATTGAAGATGCTTGTTTTAAAACTTATGGTTGTGGTTCAGCAATTGCATCAAGTTCATTAATGACAGAATGGGTAAAAGGAAAATCATTGCAAGAAGCTGAAAATATTAAAAATACTAATATTGCTGAAGAATTAGAATTACCACCAGTAAAAATTCATTGTTCTATTTTAGCAGAAGATGCTATTAAAGCAGCTATATCAGATTACAAAAGTAAAAAACTAAAAAATCAACAATTTGATTCAAAAATTTAAGTAAATTGAAAATAAATTTTGATTTATAATGTTTATTTTTATGTTTAACATCAGGAAAATATGAATTACTTTCAATTATTTAATTTACCAGAAAAATTTTTAATTGATCAAAAATTACTTGTTAAAAATTTTTATGATTTACAAAAAAAATTTCATCCAGATTTATTTATTTTAGATACACCATTAATACAACAAAAAGCGCTAAAACAATCTATATTAATTAATAATGCATTTCAAACATTAAAAAATCCATATCATCGTGCTGAGTATCTTTTAAATTTAAATAATATTGATCTAAATGATAAAAAATTTAAATTAAATGATAATAATTTTTTTAAAAAATACTTAAATTTATGTGAAAATTTTAACAAAATAAAATTGATGTCTCTTTCCAAAAATAAATTAATAATATTTAACAAAAATATAATCATGATAAAAATAAAACAATATAATGAAAAAATTGCAATAGAATTAGAAAATAAAAAATGGTTATATGCAAATTATACAATACAGAAAATATATTACTTTATAAAATTACAAAAAAATATAGAAAAAGAAATAAGAGCAAATAATATTTATTAATATGGAAATATATATGTTGCATTTAAATAATGTAAATAAATTCAAAATTGATATTGATCCAAAAGAAAAATTTTCCATTGGTATCGATTTAGGTACAACTTATTCTTTAGTAGCTATTGGAAACAATCATAATCTACATATATTAACACATCAATCTCAAAAAAAATTATTACCATCAGTTGTATACTATGGAAAAGAAAAAATAATAATTGGTAAATCAGCTATTAAAAATATTGATACTGATGTTACGAATACTATTACTTCTATAAAAAGGTTAATGGGATTATCTATATCAAAAATTAAAAACTTATATCCAAATATTCCTTATCTTTTAGAAGAAAATAAAAATAATGAAGTTATAATTAAAACAAGAAGAGGTAAATTTTCACCATATCAAATATCTAGCTTAATTATTCAAAAAATTATCAATCAAGTCAAATATATTTATCAAAGAAATATTGATTATGCAGTTATTACAGTACCTGCTTATTTTGATGACATACAAAGAAATGAAACTAAAAAAGCAATCATGTTAGCAGGATTAAATAATTTTCGTTTATTAAATGAACCGACAGCTGCGGCAATTGCATATGGATTAGATAATAATCAAAAAGGAATAATAGCAATATATGATTTTGGGGGTGGTACTTTTGATTTTTCATTATTAAAATTAAATCTTAATATTTTTGAAGTATTAGCTACTAACGGAAATTCAGACTTAGGTGGTGATGATTTTGATAATTTATTATCTAATTACATACTATCTCAATTAAAGAAAAAAAAAAATAATTTAACTATACTAGAAAAACAAAAAATTTATTTACTTGCAAAAAATATTAAAAAAAAGTTATCAACAAAACTAGTTGTTCCTTTTATCATAGATAATATTTATTATTCAATTACGAGAATAAAATTTAATTCTTTAATTGAACCTTTAATAAATAAAACATTAATTAGTTGTAGTAATGCTATTAATGACGCTAATCTTGATTTAGTTAATATAGATAAAATTATTTTAGTAGGAGGTTCTACATATATTCCATTCGTTCAAACAAAAGTAAAAAATTTTTTCAAAAAAAAACCGTGTATGACTATTAATCCAGAAGAAGCTGTAGTATTAGGTGCTGCTATTCATGCAAATAATTTAATTTCTAAAAAAGATAAAAATAAAATATTATTATTAGATGTATTACCTCTATCATTAGGTATTGAAGTTATAGGAGGAGTAGTAGAAAAAATCATTATGAGAAATACTACAATCCCTACTTCTAAAACAAAAGAATTCACTACTTACCAGGATGGACAAACATCAATTAGTATTCATATACTACAAGGAGAAAGAGAATTAATTCAACATTGTCGTTCTTTGCAACGTTTTATATTAAAAGGCTTGCCGCCTAAACCAGCAGGATCACACAAAATTTTTATTACTTTTGAAATTAATGCTGATGGTATATTAAATGTTATTGCCGAAGAAAAAAAACATAAAATTAAAAAAAAATTAATAATTCATAATATATTTAATATTAAAAAAAATTTTATATCAAAAATGATTCAAGAATTTAATAATTATTTTTCTGAAGATAAAAAAGAAATAAAAAAAATAGAAGTAGTATTAAAAGCAAAAAAAATTCTAGAAATTGTTTATACTCATATAAAAATAAATTTAGATTATATTCACCCAGAAAAATTAAAATTAATTCAAAATATATATCTTGAACTAAAAATAGCTATCAAAAACAAAAATATTTCTTGTATTGAAAAAAATATAAAAATACTAGAAGAAAATAGTCAATATTTTATTAATATTAAACAAAAAAATATACAAAAAAAATATATTAATCAATTATCTATATAGGATATATAATTATGCCAATAATAAAATTTTTATATTATGAAAAAAAAATACTTAAAAATCTCATAATCAATGTTAAATCTGGTCAAACTATTTTAGATGTTGCATTATCAAACAATATTTCGATGGAACATGCATGTGAAAAATCTTGTGCTTGTAGTACATGTCATTGTATTATTAAAAAAGGATTTAATTCATTATCAAAAATTACTGAAAAAGAAGAAGACTTATTAGATAAAGCATGGGGGTTAAATCAATTTAGTCGTTTAGGATGTCAAGCAAAAATCGGAAAAGAAAACATAGAAGTTGAAATACCTATTTATACAATTAATCATTCAAAAAAATATTAATGATATAATTATTAAAAAATATTAATTTTTTTAAAAAAATATAGATAACAATTAATATTTTACATAAGGATTTTTATTTTCTTTAAAATTTAATTTTATAGGTGTATTAATTAATCCTAATTCACTTTGAAAATAATTTTTCAAATAACGTTTATAGGATGTTAACACACTATTTAATTTATTACCATGTATAATGATTAAAAATGGATTAAATCCTCCTATATGAGCATATTTAAATTTTATTTTTTTACCTTTTGACATAGGCGGTTCACATTTTTTTAGAGCTTCAATCATGATTTTAGTCAATTTCGCACTACTTATTTTTAATATTGCAGTATTATAAGATTTTTTTGAAATTTCTAAAATTTTTTTAATATTAATAGAATATAAAGCTGAAATAAAATAAATAGTAAAATTTTTTAAAAATTTTAATTTATAATATAAATCATGCTTGAAATTTTTTCTTTCATTAAGATTTAATAAATCCCATTTATTAACTAAAATTATAACTGTTTTACCTAATTTTATAATTAAATTTAATAAATTTAAATCTTGATGTGTAATCATATTCTCTATATCTATTAATAGTAATACTATATTACTATCATTCATAGATAACAAAGTTTTTTTTATTGAAAGGTTTGTTATAGAATTATTTTTATTTTTTTTTTTTGCTATACCAGCAGTATCAGTTAAAATAAATTGTTGACCATTACAAAAAAAAGGAATATCAATACTGTCTCTAGTTGTTCCAGCAACAGAACTAGTTATGACTCTATTTTTTTTTAATAATGCATTTATTAATGTAGATTTTCCTACATTTGGTCTTCCTATAATTGTTATTTTTAATAATGAATTATTTTTTTTGTTAAATTTTAAAACGGGCTTTTGATCTAAATATAATAATGATTTATTAAAGATATGATTTTTTTGTTCATATTCTTTATTAATTAAAGTAATTAAGTATTCGTTAATTAATTTAGTAATACCAATACCATTTGATGCTGAAATAAAATGTACAAGTGGAAATCCTAAACTATGAAATTCTAATAAAATTGATGATTCACATAATCCATCGATTTTATTGACAACTAAAATAATATTTTTATGTAACATTCTAATTTCTTTTGCTATTCTGTAATCTACTGGTAATAAACCATCTCGAGCATTAACAACAAAAATAATTATATTTGAATCATTAATTGCTATTTTAGTTTGCAAATTACTTTTTTTTGTAATTAAATAATTTAGATTTAGTTCATTTTCATATTCTAATCCTGCAGTATCAATTATAAATATTTTTTTGTTGTTAATAAATATAGTACTAATTTTTCTATCTCTAGTAGTTCCATGAATATTAGATACTAAAGCATCTCTAGTTTTAGTTAATTGATTAAATAAAGTAGATTTACCTACATTAGTTTTTCCAATTATAGAAATAATTGGTGTCATTTTCACCTCCTTATTTTTTATTGAACAAATTAAATATTTTTTAAATTTATTTTGGTTTTAAAAAAATAATTTATCAAAAATTAAATTAATGACTATTGATATAATTTAATTTCATTCTAATAATATTTTTTGTTCGTTTATCCAATTGATATAATAAACTTTTTTTCCATAAATATAAAGTTAAACTCTTATTTTTCTCTAATAAAAATAAATCTCCTTTAATATCTTCTATTATTTTTTTCCAATTATTATTCTTAATTGTATTTAAAACTTTTTTAGCAATTATGATATTTTGTTGTTCAATTTGCATTCTGGCTATTCTTAATTGAATAATAATTTTTAAATTTTCATCTGAAATATATGGTAAACAAAAATTTAATATCTGAATAGAAAAAGGAATATAATTCATTTGAACAAAAATTTTAGATAATTTTAAACTAATTAAAATACCATAAATATTTTTATTTTTAATAATAAATTTAAATACTCTTTTATTATATAAAATATTTTTTTTATTTAATTGATGCATTAATTGAGAATATTTTTGTAATCTAATATTTTTTTCATAATATTCATTTTTTTTATAGAAATAACAACCCACCAAAAACATAAAAATAAAAATAAAAAAAATACTAAAAAAATATTTATTTTTCATAAATTTATTTAAAAAAATAAATATTTTAAATAAAATAAACATATATATTTCCTTTTGTATAAAATATGTCTAAATGCATCTATTAATAGATGCATTTAGACATATTTTATACAAAAGAATTTTAATAATATTTATTTAGCATAAATAGTATAATTTATTGCATATACAAAAGAATTTTAATAATATTTATTTAGCATAAATAGTATAATTTATTGCATATACAAAAGAATTTTAATAATATTTATTTAGCATAAATAGTATAATTTATTGCATATACAAAAGAATTTTAATAATATTTATTTAGCATAAATAGTATAATTTATTGCATATACAAAAGAATTTTAATAATATTTATTTAGCATAATAATAATATTTATTTAGCATAAATAGAGTGTTGTC